>NZ_JBYSXD010000015.1:0-85996 GCF_058781865.1 Arthrobacter sp. FW306-1B-F12A | reverse complement strand
CTCCCGACCCCCGCTCACATATCCCGCCTTCCGAGCAAACCCTCGCTCACATATAGCGCCTTTCCTCCAAACCCTCGCTCACCTATCCGGCGTGTGGTTAGCTGTCCGGTATGGATGGGATCTCAACCGCCGCCAAGCAGCGGGGCGTCCATTGGGACGGTGCGGTGAACGCCTGGCACATCGCCGGAGGCGTGTACCGGATGGGCCGGCGGGAATGGCTCACCGATCTCGGGTGGCAGCAAATGTACGACGCCGGCATCCGCACCGTGATCGATCTGCGGACCCTTCGCGAGCAGCAGCCCAGGGAGGTTGATCCCGAGGTTTCCGCGGATGCGACTGCTCGCTTCGAGATCGTCCATTGCCCCACCGAAGATCCGGAGGACAAGGAGTTCACCGAGCGCTTTGGCCCGTACCTGAAAGACCCTGCCCACTACGCCGACTATGTGCGGCTCTTCCCGGACAGGCTCGCCGCGGTTTTCAAGGCCATCGCCGCGGCACCCGGCGGTGTTGTAGTGCATTGCGCTGCCGGGCGTGACCGTAGCGGGATCATCGCCGTGATGCTCCAGAACCTGTCCGGAGCCGGCGACGAGGAAATCGTGCGCGGTTACCAGCAGGGAATGCGCGGAATCAACGAGCGCCACCGCCACCACCGCGCCCCGCACGCCCACGATCCCTTTCTCGAGGAAGCCGCACTCGAGGCCTTGCTGGCATCGCGCAGCGTGAGCCTGTTGGAATTTGCGCATTCCTTGGACACGTCTACCTTCCTGAGAGCGAACGGCGTCTCTAAGGCAGAAATTTCCGCCATCCGAGCGAAACTCAACGCTCCGGCGCGGTAGAACGCGGGGGAAGCAGCGTCCCGGCGGGCATCTAGTGTGCAGATCGGGCCTCTCATGTATTCTGGGTTGTATTACCGAACGGCCGGTCAGTAATTTGCGGCCGTTCAGTCCATTTCGTGCCCGTGCCTTGGAAGGACCCGTCGACGATGACCAGTACCGCAGTCGCTCCGGAAGCCACAACCGTTGAAACCGTGCCCAGTTTCGTCCAGGGCGAGTGGTGGACCCCCAGCGCAGAAGCCTCAGCTGGCGTCCCCGTCCGCGACGCCAGCACAGGCGAGATCCTCGCAACGGTCAACACCGACGGACTGGACCTTGCCGGCGTCGTGAACTACGGGCGCACGGTGGGCCAGCGCGAGCTCGGCAAGCTCACCTTCCACCAGCGCGCCCTCAAGCTCAAGGAACTCGCCCAGTACCTGAACGGCCGCCGCGAAGAGTTCTACACCTCGTCCTTCAAGACCGGCGCCACCAAGATCGACTCGATGGTGGACATCGACGGCGGCATCGGCGTGCTCTTCACCTTTGGTTCCAAGGGCCGCCGCGAACTGCCGAACTCGCAGGTTGTAGTGGACGGACCCATGGAAGTCCTGTCCAGGGACGGTTCCTTCGCCGGTGAGCACATCTACACCCGCATCCCGGGCGTCGCGGCGCAGATCAACGCCTTCAACTTCCCCGTGTGGGGCATGCTCGAGAAGCTCGCGCCTGCATTCATCGCTGGCGTCCCCACCATCGTCAAACCAGCCACCCCCACCGGTTACGTTGCCGCCGTCGTGGTCAAGGCGATCGTCGAGTCGGGCATTCTGCCGGAAGGCTCGCTGCAGCTCATCTCGGGATCCGCCCGCAGCCTGCTGGACCACCTCGACTACCGCGACATTCTCGCCTTCACCGGTTCCGCCTCCACCGCCTACTCGCTCAAGTCCCACGCCAACGTGGTCCAGGGCGGCGTCCGCTTCACCTCCGAAACCGACTCCCTCAACGCGGCCATCCTCGGACCCGACGCCGTGCCCGGCACCCCCGAGTTTGACGCCTTCATCAAGTCGGTCGTCACCGAAATGACGGTCAAGGCCGGTCAGAAGTGCACCTCGATCCGCCGCACCATCGTGCCCCAGGCGCTGGTGTCCGACGTCGTCTCCGCCATCGGCGCGCGCGTGGACGAGCGCGTCGTCGTCGGCGACCCCAGGGCAGAGGGCGTCACGATGGGCGCCCTCGCGTCGCTCGAGCAGCTCGCCGACGTCCGCGCGGCAGTGCAGTCAATGCTCGACGCCGGTGGCGAGCTCGCGTACGGGACGCTGGATTCGCCGTCGGTCACCTCGCTGGACGGCACCATCGGCGTCGTGGAGGGCGGCGCGTTCATGTCGCCCGTTGTCCTGAGCTGGGCCGACGTGGACTCGGAAGCCGTCCACTCGCTCGAGGCTTTCGGTCCGGTGTCGTCCGTGATCGGCTATTCGGACCTCGACGACGCCGTCCGCCTCGCCGCCCGCGGTGGCGGCTCGCTGGTGGCCTCCGTGTGCACCAACGATCCTGCTGTTGCCCGGGAATTGGTGACGGGAATCGCGGCACACCACGGCCGTGTCCTGATGCTCAACCGCGAGGACGCCCGCTCGTCAACCGGGCATGGTTCGCCTGTGCCGCACCTGGTCCACGGTGGGCCGGGCCGCGCCGGTGGTGGCGAGGAACTCGGTGGTATCCGTTCCGTCATGCACCACATGCAGCGCACCGCGATCCAGGGCTCGCCGAACATGCTCACTGCCGTGACCGGCGTCTGGCACACGGGCGCGGACCGCAACTTCACAGTGGAGACCGAAGGTACGCACCCGTTCCGGAAGTCGCTGGCAACCCTGCGGATCGGCGACGCCGTGCGGTCCGAACTGCGGCAGGTCACCCTGGACGACATCACGGCCTTCGCCAACTCCACCGGCGACACCTTCTACGCCCACACCAACCAGGACGCAGCCGAAGCCAATCCGTTCTTCCCGGGAATCGTGGCGCACGGGTACCTGCTGCTCAGCTGGGCCGCCGGCCTGTTCGTGGAGCCGGCACCGGGCCCCGTCCTGGCCAACTACGGCCTGGAGAACCTGCGCTTCATCACTCCCGTTGCCGCCGGGGATTCGATCCGGGTCACGCTTACGGCCAAGAAGATCACTCCGCGCGAGACCGACGAATACGGCGAAGTAGCCTGGGACGCCGTCCTGACCAACCAGAACGACGAAATCGTAGCCACCTACGACGTCCTGACCCTCGTGGAGAAGTAGCCTCCCCTACCGACGCTCGCTCACGTATGTGGGGGTTTGGCCGGACGCCCGCTCACTTGTGTGGGTGTTTGGCTGGACGCTCGCTCACACGGAACGCTCCCCATCACTGGGGAGCGTTCCGTGTCTAAGGAGTTCTATTGCCCGGGGGCGCGGTATGCCGGAGTCTTCTTGGCAGCTTCGTCGAGATCCTCCACCGTCATGAGCGGCTTCAAATGCAGGCGCACTGCGCCTGTCGCATTGATCATCAGTGAGAGAGCGGCGGCGCTAGCCGCGTCCGGGATCTCGAAGACTCCGACGACGTCGGTCTCCCCGAAAGCGTAGTAGAAACTCTCAAGCGATCCGTCTACGGATTTGAGTGCATCGACCACAGCATCGCGGCGCTTGGTGCCACCCTCGCGCAACAGCCCCTTGATTCCGTCGCCTACGTAGTTTGCTTCGAATAGATATTTGGTCATTGTCTTCCCGTCCCGTGATGTCCAGGACTCGGGCCTCCTAAGGTGCTCCCATCACCCGTTGAGGGAAGGTCCCGGAGTTGTTCCCCTGCGAGGGGGCTGTGCACATAGTAGGCCGAGGCTGTCGCCCTGACAACGGTCTAGGCGGACGCGCGGCCAGAAGGTCTTTCCGATCCCGTCCGGCGTAATATTTTTTGCGTAGGAGGTGGCGAAATGAACCTAGCACTCAGGACAGCCACAACCGTCTTGCCCGTCGATGACATAGCCCGAGCCCGCAGCTTTTACGCAGAGACACTCGGCCTTCCTCATCGCGGCATGACGTGGGATGGGAATGATTTGTTTGGCATCGAAGGCGGCCCCATGCTGCAGTTGATGCCCATCAAGGACGGCATGCACTCATCGCACACCGCCCTTTCCTTTGAAGTCAGTGACATCGAGCGGACAGTCGACGAAATGGAGGCGAACGGCGTCGAATTCCGAGACTATGACCTCCCCGATCTCAAGACCGAACACCACATTTGTACTACTGACGCCGATCGTTGCGCCTGGTTCATGGACACGGAAAACAACGTCCTCTGCGTCCATGAAAGCTTGGGTATCCAGGCCGAATACCAGCTCTGAAAAGCATCACAGCACCACGCAGAACGCCCGCTCACTTTTTTAGTGAGCGAGCGTTCTGTCATCTGGCTGTAAATTTGAGCGGGCGTTGGGGGAGGGTGCCGTATATGTGAGCGGGCGTTCTGCCAATTGGGGATATATGTGAGCGGGCGTCGGTCGAAAGTGCCGTATATGTGAGCGAGCGTTGGTCGAAAGTGCCGTATATGTGAGCGAGCGTCGGTTGAAAGTGCCGTATATGTGAGCGAGCGTCGCAGGGGGCAGGGGGAAGCCAGGGGTGACCTACGCCGAGGCGTGGAGGCCGTCGAACGCCATGGTGATGACGTCGTCGGCCAGGCGTTGCGGGGAGAGCGAGCCGCCCGGTTTGTACCACTCCACGATCGAGTTGATGGTCCCGAACAGGAGCCGGGTCACGGTGCGGGGGTCGATGTCCTGGCGCAGCGTGCCTTCTTCGCGGGCGGCCGAGATCAACGCGGCCACCTTGTGGTCGAAGGCGCGACGCCGTTCCAGGGCATCGCGCTCAATGTCGGTGTTGCCGCGGAGACGCAGGAGCAGCGTGACGAACGGCAGCCGGTCCACCAGCACGGCGATGGTCTGCCGTAGGACAAACTCCAAACGCGCGTCGGCCGCCCCGGTAACAGCCTCGGGCTGTTCCAGGATGGCCTCGAGCCCACCCAGTGCGTGCTCAAGGGCGAGCTTTAGGAGGTCGCCCTTGGACGGCACGTGATGGTAGATGGCTGATTTTGAGATGCCCAGGTTTTCGGCCAGAATGCCCATGGATGTGGCGTCGTAACCGTGGCGGTTGAAGACGTCGACGGCGATGAGCAGCACTGATTGCTGGTCGTATCCGGGGCGTCCCCGCTTGGTTACTGTTTCACTAGGCATGCTGGCCATTTTCTCATGAACGGTCGGTTGATTCGCGCACGCGCCCGGCCACGTTACCTCTTGGGTCGCATGTCGTAGACGCGGCGCAGCTTGCCGTTGGAGCGCTCAAGCGAACCCGGCTCCACGACGTCCACCACGCACGAAGAACCCACGTGGATCTTGATCTGTTCGCGCAGGGCGTGTGCCGCCGTCGTGCCGGCCTCGACCGAAACGTTCTCGCGGCGCTCAATCTTGACCGTCAGCGAATCCATGCGCTTGCCTTCGGGGCGGGTGAGCTCGAGTTGGAAGTGCGGGCTGAGCTCGGGGATGCGGAGCGCGATTTCCTCGATTTGTGAAGGGAAGAGGTTCACGCCGCGCAGGATGATCATGTCGTCGCTGCGTCCGGTGATGCGGCCCATGCGGCGGTGCGCGGGGCGGGCGGTGCCGGGCAGCAGACGGGTGAGGTCCTTGGTGCGGTACCGGATGATCGGCAGCGCTTCCTTGGTGAGCGAAGTGAAGACGAGTTCGCCCGGCTCGCCGTCGGCCAGCACGGCGCTTTCCCCGCGGGAGGGATCGAACGGATCGATGATTTCGGGGCGGAAGTGGTCTTCCCAGATGTGGCAGCCGTCCTGGGTCTCCACGGCCTCGCCGGCCACGCCCGGGCCCATGACTTCCGAGAGCCCGTAGATGTCGCAGGCCTTGATGTTCATGGTGGTTTCGAGCTCATGCCGCATTTCCTCGGTCCACGGTTCGGCTCCGAGCACGGCGTACTTGAGCGAGGTCGACGCCGGATCCACACCCATGTGCGCCATCGCGTCGGCGATTGTGAGCAGGTAAGTCGGGGTCGCCAGGATCGCGTCCGGCTTGAAGTCCTGGATCAGCTGGATCTGGCGTTCGGTCTGGCCGCCGGACATCGGGATGACGGTGCAGCCGAGCGCTTCGGCACCGGCGTGGGCGCCCAAACCGCCGGTGAACAGGCCGTAGCCGTAGGCGTTGTGGACCTTCATGCCCGGCCGGACGCCGGAAGCGCGGAGCGAGCGGGCTACGAGGGTTGCCCAGTTGGCGAGGTCGTTCTTGGTGTACCCGACGACGGTTGGCCGGCCAGTGGTTCCGGAGCTCGCGTGGATGCGGGCTACTTCGTCTTGCGGTACGGCGAACATGCCGAAGGGGTATTCCTGGCGGAGGTCTTCCTTGGTGGTGTACGGGAACTTGCCGAGATCGGACAGTTCGCGGAGATCGGAAGGGTGGACGCCGGCGTCGTCGAACTTGCGCTTGTACAGTGGCACGCGATCGTAGGCGTAGGCCACGGTGTGCTGGAGGCGGCTCAGCTGCAAGGCCTCGAGCTCGTCGCGGGAGATGGTTTCTTCGCGATCTAGCTGTGCAGTGTTAAGCGGTGCGTCGGGAGCGGCGACGGTGTTCTGTGTCATTGTCTTCCTACTTCTTGGAGATGGTGCGGCTGCGGCCACGGAACTCGGCGATGAGCTCGCCGTAGCTGCCCGGTTCTTCGGGCGACCCGACGGCGGAAGGTTCGCTTGCGTCGGCCGCGAAGATTTGGATGTCGTACAGGCCGCTGCGGCCGTTGTTGGCGCGACGGTTCGCGACGGCGGTGATCACTTGGCCTTGATAGGCCGGCTTGAGGAAGTTGATGTCGACGCCGGCGGCGACAGTTATGGTGTCGGCTTCCGACGGCGAGGGGTTGGCCGGGTTGCATGCCAGTGCAAAAGCTGAATCGGCGAAGGCGAAGATCATTCCGCCGTGGGCCATTCCGAAGCCGTTGAGCATTTCCTGCCGGAGCTTCATGCGGACGGTGGCGTGGCCGTCGTCGACCTTGAGTACCTCCAGGCCCATCCACTCGGAGGCGTAGTCGTTCTTGAGAATCTGGTGCTGCGCTGCGCCAGAAAGGGTGGTCTCAACCATGCGTCATTGCCTCCAGCTTTATTTACCGAATGTTCATTAGGTAATCCCAGTTTGCTTGAACTGTCAAGAGGAGATCGCTCGGCGGGACGGATCCAGACCCCCAAAAACCCCGACGTAGTAGCCTCGAGTCATGCCGCTCATCGAACTGCCCATCCGGACCCCGAGGCTCGTGCTTCGCAGGTTCGAGGCCACTGACCTGGAGCGATTCCACGCCTACCAGTCTCTGCCCGAGACGGCGCGCTTCCTGCTCCGGCAGGAATTGACCCTCACGCAGTCCATGGAAGCGTTGGGCCGCTACGCCAACTTCTCTTTCGAACAAGAGGGCGACTGGGTGTGCCTCGCCGTAGAGCGCGCGGACGCGGCGGGCTTGCTTGGCGAAGTGGTGCTCAAGTGGCTGCCGGGCACTGGGCAGGCCGAAATCGGCTGGATCTTGGCGCCGGAAAGCCGAGGCCAGGGCTACGCCGCAGAAGCGGCCGAAGCCGTGCTCCGCCTGGGTTTTGAAACCCTCATGTTCCACCGGATCGAGGCCAAGCTGGATGCCCTGAACACCTCGTCGTCGGGATTGTGCGAACGGCTTGGGATGCGCCGCGAAGCCGAGCTCGTGGACAACTGGCATTACAAGGGCCAATGGTCCACCGAAGTCATCTACGCGATGCTTGACTCGGAGTGGCGCGCGCGGAAATAGCGCCCGCTGCGAGCTGCTTGGGGGACGGTCATGGTGCGGGCTCCAGTTCTTTCTCGGGTGCGATGGATGCGGTTGCCCGGGAGAGCAGGATGACGCCGGCCAATGCGGCCGCGCCACCGAGGAGCGAGGCGACACCCGGGACTTCGCCGAGCAAAATCCACCCGAGCAGCAGGGACAGCACCGGCACGACGTACAGGAGAGAACCGCCCTCTGCCACGCTGGTCCGCGAGAGCGAAACGTTCCAGAAACCGTAGCCCACCACGGTGCAGATCACCACGAGCACGGCCAATGCCAGCCAAGCGTTCCACGTGAACTCGGACGGCGTCGCTGCGAACCGGGCGGTCGGCACGGTCGCCACTCCGCCGATGAGGGATCCCCAGAAGACCACTTCGAGCGGAGGGACGCGTGCCAGCAGGGGCTGCTGGACGATGAGGAATGCCGACAGGAGAAGTGCGGCTGCCACGATGTACAAGGCATCGCCGTTGAAGCCGACGGCCGCGGAATCGCCCAGCGTAATGGCTACCACGCCTGCTACGGCAAGCAGCATCCCCCAGTAGCCCAGGCCCGACGTTCTCTCCCGCAACATCAGATGACCGAGGACGAACGCGAAGACGGGCGAGATATTCAGCAGGAGACTCGCTGTTCCGGCCGGAACGGTTGTCTGCCCGAGGTTCAGGAGCAGGCCGAAGCCCGCATACCCCAGTAATCCCGCGACAAGCATCCTCGGAATGTCACCACCCCGCAGCGTAAGCCGCTGCCGCCGGATCAGCAGCACCAAGCCAAGCACGACGGCGGCACCCAAGTAGCGCAGCGGCGTCAGGTCCTGGGGGTCCATCACTTTCAGGGCCTCGCGGGTAGCCACGTATGTGGGCGCGGAAGACAGCACCATCAGCACATCTGGTCTTCGGTACCATCCGGTCACAATTGGGGCCTTCCCGGTGAAATGGCCCTTTGCTACAGGGCGGTTATTCAGGGAACTATTGCTCTCCCGGACGATTTATTCGTACAGTACATGAATTAGATCGTTCGCGGAAGAAATAAAGAGCAACTATTCTTTGAAGAGACCTTTGAGAAGCGCATCAGTCGGACATCGGCCTGAGCAGGGGAAACGAGGACGAGCGACATGACGGCTACCGCCAAGGACCACGAAGAGCGGCCCCGCGCCAAGACTGCCGGCGAACGGCAGCGGCACCCTACTGAAGTGCGGCGACAGCTGGTGGTTGACGCCGCGCGGGACCTGATCGCGGACAAAGGACTGTTCAATGTCCTGATCCGCGACATTTCAAAAGCCTGCGGAGTGTCACCCGGGACCATCACCTACCATTTCAAGAGTCTCGACGAAGTCCTGATGGAAGTAGTCAAGGCGGAAACCGCAGACTTCTACGTTCCCCTGCAGGAGAGCGCCAGAGGATCCGGCGACCCTACTAGGGAACTGCTGTATTTCCTCGAGGGGATGTTCGGCTCGGATGCGAGTTCTCGTCGGCATTGGCTGATCTGGTTCGACTTCTGGTCCGCTGCGGCCAGGGACGAAGCCTACGGACGCTGGATGAGCGAACACTACGACGGCTGGCGCAACGCCTTGCGCGAGATCACCGAGCGCGGCGTCAGCGAGGGATCCTTCGTCTGCGAGGATCCCCAAGGTTTCGCCATCGAAACGGCAGCCATGGTGGATGGCCTCGCCGTCCAATGCTATGCGCGGGGTTCGTCCCTTCCGGTGGAAACATCGCGGAACCTGCTTATCGCGTTCGTGAGGCGCGAGCTCCAGATCGGGTGAGCAGTGCGACCAGGAAGAGTGCCGGAAATAGCCCCGCAGCGATCTCCGCACGGGCCGCGCACGCGCTCGTGAAGCGGACTTACGCCGACATGCGCGAGAATAGCGGGTACCGCTGGTGTTAAGGTGGGCTGAGCATAAGAGAGATGGGGATCTTGAAGTGGGCGCATCGGGCGTGGCTGTAGTAATCGAGGATGACGATGACATCCGTGAGGTAGTCCATGCCGTCCTCGAGGCATCGGGCCTGGAGGTTTACGCGGCCGGAAACGGCGTCGACGGCGTGGATGCGGTCCGCCTTCACAACCCTGACGTGATCACCTTGGACCTTGGCCTGCCCGACATTGACGGGATCGAGGTCACCCGCCGCGTCCGCGAGTTCAGTGACGCCTACATCATCATGCTCACCGCCCGGGCACGTGAAGTGGACACCCTGCAAGGGCTGGCCATCGGCGCTGACGACTTCGTCACCAAGCCCTTCCGGCCGCGCGAACTCCTGGCCCGGGTTGAGACGCTCCTTCGGCGGCCGCGTGGCAGCAAGCTTTTGAGCAGCTCCGGAGGGAGCCCGTCGGCGGAGCTGCCGCCGGCCCCGGCGTCGAACTCGCCAACCGGACCCACACCTGCGCTGCCGGCGGCTGAGCCATCGGGACTGGAACACAATGGCCTTTTCCTGGACGTAGCCACGCGGACCACCCGGGTGGGAACCGAAGAGGTGCAATTGACCCGCACCGAGTTCGACCTTCTTCAGGCCCTCATGGAGGCCGGGCGCGTTGTGCGAAGCACCACGGGGCTTGCCCGCTGGCTCCATGCCAGGGAGTACGAAACGGGAGGTTTTGTCAGCGAATCCGAAGAGCGCGCGATCCAGGTGCACATCGCCAATCTGCGGCGGAAGCTCGGCGACTCGGCGCAGTCGCCGCGGTGGGTGGAAACCGTGCGTGGCGTCGGTTACCGCCTAGCGGCAAAGACATCGGAAAACTGACCCAATCTTAAGCGAACCTTTAACAACGCTCTTTACGCTGGGAAAGTCAACTTCGGATTTTCACGGCTCAAAGGAGCATCGCATGAAAAAATTCGCCGCAACACTGCTCATGACGGGCCTGCTGGCTATTGGCGGATTTGTCACCCCTGCCAATGCCGCACCGAAGACCACGCACGACACCACCGGCACAACAGTAACGACGGTTACCACCGGCACTGTTGTGAACTACGCTCAGATCGGTTGGTGGCCCAACTGACTCGCACTAGATGCCGTTTTGGCGCCTCATAACGGCATCTACTGCTAGCTACTTGGGTAGACGGGCAAGAAGAAGCTCCACGCACCGCCCCGGGCCACCGCCCAGGGGCGGTGTTTTATTTGTCCGACGCCGGGAGCTGCCGTTCCTGACCCTGTTTGCCGCGGTTGAGCCCTGGAATGACGCGACTTGCCGTGTCGTGAGCGCTTTCCCAATTCAAAGAAGGTCAGGACGGTACAAGCCCCGCCCAGAGACGCCGCCCCTTAGCTCTCCGTATCCAGCGGGAGCCGGACTGAAACCGTGGTTCCTACGCCCAGGGCGGACTCGACGTCGAGCCGGCCGGAATGGCGTTCCACAATGTCGTGGGCAATCGCCAGGCCAAGCCCGCTCCCGGGGATGGCCGCAGTGGAGGCGTTTGAAGCGCGGAAGAACCGTGTGAACACCTGCTCGATCTCGGTTTCGGGGATCCCGACGCCGGTGTCCTCCACGCGCACCACCACGCTGGGTACCGTCCCCGGGTCCGAGGTGACCCCGCTGCTGACCGCGACGTGGCCGCCGTTGGGCGTGAACTTGATGGCGTTGCTGATGATGTTGGCGAAGACTTGCTCGAGCTTGGCCTCGTCGGCCTGGACGGTCATGGTTCCTGGCGCATGCATCACAGTGAGGGACAGCGAACGGGAGTCGGCGAGCGGCTGCAACGTCGAGACAACAAGCCTGAGCAGGGTGCCCACATTCACGCGGCTCAGTTCGAGGTCGCCGGAAGTGTCCTGGTGCGAGACTGTGAGCATGTCTTCGATCAGCCGTCGGAGCCGCTCGGCATTTCGCGAAATGACATCGACCATCCGCTCGACGCCCGCAGGAAGAGGTCCACCGGCGCCAGCGCGGATCATGTCCAGGTATGCCGTGATGGACGTCAGGGGGGTTCGGAGTTCGTGGTTCACGGTGGTGAGGAAGTCGGTCTTGGCCTGGTCGAGTTCCTGGAGCTTGTACATGACCTGCTGTTGCGCGCCGATCAGGTGGCTCTGCATCAGGCCATACGCCAAGTTCCCCGAGACGTGCTGAATCAGGCCTATTTCGGCCCGGGTCCATTCCTGCGCCGTGTCCGGGCGGGCGATCCAGATGACGCCGAGAACGAGGTCTCCCTCGCCTACCGGCACCACAACAGAGGCCGACGGCGCCCCCGCACCACCGGTATCACCCGCACCGCCGGATTCACCCGAGGGAGCCCGTTTGGGCAGCGGCTGCACTTCCGCTTCTGCCCACAACCGTTCCGCCAGTTCGAACGTGGCGATTTCGTCAGTGAGTTCTCCCGGAAGGACTCCCGGCACCAGTCCGGGCGCGTTCCATTCGGCGCTCACCTGCGGCACCCGGGTATCCGGGAACGTCGTGAACCAGACGTGTTCCGCGCCCAAGGCCTCGCCGATTCCGTCGACCAGGTGCCGGGCAATCAGGCCTGGATCAATGGTTGACCGGATCGCCGCGGAAACCTTCCGCAGGCTCTCCCTCAGCGACTCGGCTTCCGAACGGCGGCGCGTCCGTTCGGCGGCGCGGGCTATCAGTACCAAGGCCCGGTGCACCCGAAATGCGGGAGGCTGGCCCCGGTAGGTGTAATCAGCAATCGTCCACCCTTCCAGGGCAGTAACATCCAGCTCGTTCTCGGGATCCAGCAAGAGCAAAACCGGAACGCTGTTCCGGGGAAGGAACTCCCGGAGGTCGTTGTCCACCACCAGCACGTCCCACGGTTCGCTTTCCAGCGCGGCCGCAAGTGAACCGGCGTCGGACACTGAACGAACCATGAAGCCTGCCGCGGCGAGCGCTGCAACCGTCTCGGCGAGACGGGCCGGGTCAGGGTCGGCCACCAAGGCCCGGTTTGGCAACGATGCATTGTCAGTCAAGCTACGCTCCTACTGTCCGGTCCGTCCCCCCACGGGAAGCCTACTATCGAGAACGTTACTTGAGTCCGGCTCCAGGTAGCAGTTCGACGGCGCCAAGGGAGTCCGCGACGAAGGCATAGTCCCACGCGCGCTCGCGCCACTGCACGTACCGTCCCGATGCTCCGCCGTGTCCACCGTCCATCTCGATCTTCATGACGATGGGCGCCGTGCCCGTGGTCTCGGAACGCAGCACCTGGACCCATTTGGCCGGTTCAACGTAGAGCACGCGGGTGTCGTTGAAGGACGTGACCGCTGCGATCTGCGGGTACGAAACGGCCCGGATGTTCTCGTACGGGGTGTAGGACTTCATGTACTCGTACACCTCGGGATCCGTGATGGGGTTGCCCCATTCTTCCCACTCGAGCGCGGAGAGCGGCAGTTCGGGGTCCAGGATGGTGTTGAGCGCGTCCACGAACGGCACGGCCGCCACGATCGCCGCGTACTTTTCCGGCGCGAGGTTGGCCACGGCACCCATCAGGAGGCCGCCCGCGGAGCCGCCCATGGCCGCGATCCGCTCCGGGGCCACCCAGCCGGAGGACGCGAGCCAGTCCGTTGCCGCGATGAAGTCCGTGAAGGTGTTCTTCTTGTTGAGCTTCTTGCCGTCGTCGTACCAGCGCCTGCCGAGCTCGCCGCCGCCGCGGATGTGGGCGATCACCATGACGATCCCGCGATCGAGGAGGGACAACCGGGCCACGCCGAAGCCGGGATCCATGCTGACCTCGTACGAGCCATAGCCGTACACCAGGCCGGCGGCGCTTGAGTCCCGCGCAAGGGAGGCGTGCCGCAACACGGACAGCGGGACGCGCGTGCCGTCCGCCGCCGTCGCCCATTCCCGGGTGGCCACGTAGTCGGACGCGGTGTACCCGCCCAGCACCGGGCTTTCCTTCCGCAGCAGCAGTTCGCCGTGCGGCAGGGCGGCGGTGGGCAGCACGAAGTCGTACACCCGCGACGGCGTGAAGTAGGACGTGTACCCGATGCGGATCACGGGCGCTTCATAGTCGGTTCCACCCACGCCGGCCGTGTACAGCTCCTCGTCGAAGGCGGGCTCCACGGCGGCGCCTTGCGCGGCGGTTCCCAGCCCGGCGAGCGGAAGCACCTGCACGCGTTCGATCGTGTCCTGCCGTACCGACACCACCAGATGCGTCGAGGTGACGCCCGCGCCGTTGACGCGAACGGCGTCGGAATGCCCGACGACGGTGCGCCAGTTCTGCTCGGACAGCGGCTTGGCGAACTCGGCCGGGTCCGCGATGGACACCATCGAGTTGATGGCACCTTTGTTGTGGGTCAGGAGGATGGTCTCAGCTTTTTGTCCATCAACACCATCGAGGAGGAACGGCTCGGCCTCGTAGAGGATGTGTTCGTCGCGGGAAATCACGGTGGACAGGCCGGCGTCGAAATCGTCGAAGCGCAGCAGGCGCGTCTCGCTGAATTCCGAGCAGCCGATGCTCAGCACGAGGTACCTCCGGTCGGAGGAGAGCTCGAATCCGAGCCACATTGCGACGTCGTCCTCCTGGTAGATGACCTCGTCTTCACTGACGGGCGTGCCCAGGACGTGCGACTTTACTTGGTACGGGCGCCAGGAATCGTCAACCACGGTGTAGAAGATCCGCGTGCCGTCGGGGGAGAAGGCCACGCCGTAGAAGATGTTCTCGATGACGTCGGGCAGAAGTTCACCCGTGCGCAGGTCCTTGATGCGGAGCGTGAAGCGTTCCTCGCCGGAGTTGTCCACGGCGTAGGCGTAGAGGTTGCCGTCCAACGTCACGGCGGTTCCGCCAATGGAGAAGAACGGCTTGCCTTCCGCCTCGGCGTTCCCGTCCAGCAGGACTTCTTCGCCTTGGAGTTCGACGCCGGGTTCCACCGCCGGCGGGGTCCAGTCCGCCACTGGGTTGACCGAGTTCGCGGCCCGGACGCGGCACTGGATGCCATACTCCTTGCCCTCGACAGAGCGGGTGTAGTACCACCAGCCATCCTTGCGGCTGGGGACCGAGAGGTCCGTCTCCTGGGTGCGTCCCTTGATTTCCTGGAAGATCGCCTCCCGCAGCGGTTCCTGGTGTGCGGTGACAGCTTCCTGGTAGGCATTTTCAGCCTTCAAGTGCTCAATGACCTCGGAGGATTCCTTGTCCCGGAGCCATTCGTAGTTGTCCACGAAAACATCGCCGTGGTGCTCGCGGGTGTGCGGCACCTTCTTGGCGACGGGGGGAACTGGAGGTGTGGCAGGCTGGCTCATGGGGCAACTCTATAGAGGGCCACCGACACGCGACCACCGATTTCGCTCAGAGCGGCCGTTCCGTCAGCACACCACGGTTCCTTGGAAATATTGGCCCGTCCACACGTTGCCGGGTGATACCTGATACAGCCCCCGGATCTGGTAGGTCCACGCGCCCTTGGCTGCTGGGGATTTGGTGTAAGTCCCACTAGGTGCTGCCATAGTGGATCCGCCGGGGTTGACGACCGAAAACTCGTAGGACGTCGCGCGCGGGACTGTTCCATAGTCGTTGACAATGACGATCAGGCTACGCGCTACACAAGTGGCGGTAACACTGGCGCCGGTTGGGGCAGGCATTGACAGGGTACCTACGCTGGTTGACGCGGAGTCCATTCCAGAGAACGCGGCCTGCGCGATACCGGGAGCGAAGACCAACACCGCAGCCGCTGCCAGGACCGCGGCGACGCGCCCCAACGCAGGCGTCTGCGCTGCGTCGGCGGTGCTCCGGCTTCTACGCAAGGTCAGCGGCTTTCTGTCAGGCCCGGTGGTCCATTCCATTCTCACCGCTTTCATGCGGTAAGGGCAGGGCATCCGGTTCGGTTCTGTGAAGAGGATTTTACGCGGCGCGCCGGGTGGTGTGACCGCCCAGGGCTTTTTCCAGCTGTGGTTGGTGCTGGCGGACGAGTTCCCCGGCGTGGGCTGCCGCGGTGTGGTCGATTGTGACCAAGGCGTGTTCGAGGCGGACGCAGTGCTGTTCCATCCGGAGCGCACCCACCATCGAGGAGCTGGTTTTCAGGCTGAGCACCGCATCCATCGCGAGGTCGCTGTCGCCGGTACTCAGTGCGTGGCTGATCTTGTCCACACGCTGGGGAAGCATCTTGGCGTAGGCGGCCGCGAACTTCTCGGCGGCCTCCTTGCTTTTCATTTCCCGTGCCAGGCGCTTGAGCGGGCGACGGTCAAAGGCCGGCAGGGCGGCGCTGGTGTCCACCTCGCCGTCGCCTTCGGGCTTTTTCCGCCAGATGGAGACGAGAACCATGACCACCAGGGCGGCCGGAGCGCCATACATCAGGACCTTCAGGACCACGGGATCACGAAGAGCGCGGATCGCGTTGCCCAGGTACGGGACGGTGAACACCTGGCGGTCTACCTGGCCTCCGGCCAACGTTGCTGTCCAGGGGTCGGCGCCGTTGTTCGCGTCGCCCTTGGTGCGGACGGTGGCAGTGCCTTGGTTGTTCACCGTCAGGTCGATGATCCGGTGGGTCTCCACCCGCTGGTCCTCCACCGGAATGTGGTAGGTGATGATGTCCCCGACCTTCAGGTTCTGGACCGCCACGGGAACGGTGACAACCACGTCTCCCGGGTTGATCAGCGGCGACATCGAGCCGGTGAGCATGGTGCTGGTCTGGTAGCCGAGGACGCGGGGCCCGACCGCGAGGAACAGGAACGCAGCCACTGCCGCGACCATGATCGTGGTGGTGATGACGCTGACCAGCGCCCGGGCAATCTTCGACGCAACACCCGGGTTCTTGCCCGAGCCGGGCGTCGCCGTCGTGGTGGCCGTCTGGGAGACCCGCCGGTGGCGGACCAGTGATGCGGTCATGGCTGGGTCTCCGTTCTTGTGGAAGGCCCTCCGCCGTCGTTTGCATGGGGGGCTCGACGGCGGAGGGCTGGCTGGTGGGGGGTGTTACTGGTTGGTGGCGGTGCGCTGGGTGCCGGTGAAGTTGAAGGCGATGGTGCTGCTCTGGTTCTGCAGGGTGTTGTCTGCGGTGGAGGGCAGGGTGAGGGTGACGCGGAGGTTGTCGGTGTGTCCGGCGGTGACCGAGGTGAGGTTGGCCAGGGTGAGGTTGGCGCCGATGACGGGGCGGGAGGCGAGCACGCTGGTGGTGGTGCCGGAGCAGGTGTAAGTGTAGGCGGGGGCGGTGCCGGCTTCGGTCCAGGCGGTGGAGCAGTTATCGACGGTGACCTGCAGGCCCATGGTGGTGTTGGTGTCCAGCAGGGAGGTCGGGGAGGCCGCGGTGGTGAGGGTGATCGCGGAGAGGTTCTGGTTTCCGGTGGCGTTGGCCAGGGTGGCGACGCGTTGGACGGTGTCGCCGGGGACCAGGCCGGAGGCGGCGACGCTGAGGCGGTTGGTGGTGCCGGTGGCGCCGAGGGCGATGTTCACGATGCCGGAGGCGACGGTGTTGCTGGCGGAGGTGCTGGAGGTGAAGGCGCCGTAGGTTCCCAGTCCTGCCACGCCGGCAGCAGTGCCGACCAGGGCCAGGGATGCGATGACTTTGCCGGTGGTGGTTTTCAGGTTGAGACCCATGATCGTTTTCCGTTTCTTGAAGCCCGTGAGACCGGGACTTTGCTGTCCGATGTCCTCTACTTTCGGGCAGGTTTTTTAGGAAGCCGCAAGGTTCCCGCAAGCTTTTCTCGAAGTTTGGTTAAAGATTCAATCAAGTAGTTTTCGAGTGTTGCGCAGGCGGGGGTGCCTCAGCATCCAAGTAGTGGAAACGAGTAACGGCGCGAGCTGGCAGCTGATGCCCGCAAAATCGCCCCCAGAGGGCATTTGCTGCCAGTTCGCGCTAAGAAGGCAAGCCCAACCCGCTGCCGCCGTAAACGGGATAACTGTTGCGAAGTTCCCCACTGGCAGCCTCCGGCTATGGACCGTGTCCTCTATACTGACATCTGAATACCTGTTCAGATGTTGGAGGCCCCGTGGCTGTTCGTGAAGCCGTCGATGAATGCGGTGTGAAACTTGTCGACCCGGACAAGGTCGAACTCGTCCGGGCGGCCCTGCCCTCGGATCACGACATTGCCGAGCTGGCGGACGTGTTCTCATTGCTGGGCGATCCGGGACGCTTGCGGTTGCTGACGTCCCTGTTGGAGGGCGGCGAGCTGTGCGTATGCGACCTCGCGGCGACGACGGCGATGAGCGAGAGTGCAGTCAGCCATGCGTTGCGGCTTCTGCGCGCCCACCGGGTGGTTTCCGTTTCGAGGCGCGGCCGGATGGCCTACTACCGTCTGGATGATGCCCACGTGCGGATGCTGCTGGACTTGGGCCTGACCCACACAGGACATACCGTCGCCGTTCATCCCGAGCGCACGGCCAAGAAGGACAGCGGCCAATGAGCAACCACCACCATGACACGGCGGGCAACCCAGCCAAGCACCACAGCCACAGCCACAGCCACGCGATAGCAGCGAACGCGGACCGGCGCTATCTGGTGATCGCGTTGGCGCTGATTGTCGGGTTCATGATCGTCGAGGTGATTGTCGCCATCCTTTCCGGCTCGCTTGCGCTGCTTTCGGACGCCGGGCACATGCTCACCGACGCCGGGGCGATCGCCGCCTCCCTGTGGGCGATCAACCTCGCGGCCCGTCCGGCGCGGGGAATCTGGACGTTCGGATTCAAGCGTGCCGAAATCCTCTCCGCGGCCGCCAACGGAATCACCTTGCTGGTCATCAGCGCCCTCGTGGCCGTGGAGGCAATCCACCGCCTCCTTGATCCGCCACCGGTTGAGGGCGGCCCTGTCCTCATCGTCGCGATCTTCGGCATCATCGTGAACCTCGTGGCGGTGTGGGTGCTGGCCAAAGCCAACCGGTCCAGCCTGAACGTTGAAGGATCCTTCCAGCACATCCTGACCGACCTCTACGGATTCATTGCGACGGCGGTCGCCGGGCTCGTCGTCCTGACCACCGGTTTTACCCGTGCGGACGCGATCGCTTCCCTCATTGTGGTGGCCCTGATGCTGCACGCCGCATGGGGACTGCTGCGGGACTCCGGGAGGATCCTCCTGGAAGGCGCACCCGAAGGTGTCGACCTGGACCAGGTCAGGGCGCACCTCCTCGAAACCGGGCACGTGCACGACGTCCACGACCTGCACGTCTGGACGGTCACCTCCGACCTTCCTGCCCTCTCCGCGCACGTCGTCCTGGATGAGAGCTGCTTCCACGATGGACACGCCCCGCTCATCCTTGACCAGTTGCAAAGCTGCTTGACCGGCCATTTCGACGTCGAACACTCCACCTTCCAGCTCGAACCCGCCGGCCACGCCGTGCACGAAACCGGAACCCACTGATGACAACAGTCCCGGAGGCCGCCTGGACCAAAGACGCCCGTACCGTCCGGCTGCTGTCTTGGTTCAGCCTGGTCTGGATGGTCCTGGAGGGAGCCCTCGGACTGCTTGCCGGCGGGACGGCCGGCTCCGTTTCGCTGATCGGCTGGGCCCTCAGCTCCGCCGTCGAGGGCCTGGCGAGCATCATCGTAATCTGGCGGTTCACCGGCTCCCGCACAATGTCGGAAACTGCCGAAGGGCGAGCACAAAAGGCCGTCGCCATCAGTTTCTGGCTCCTGGCGCCGTACATCGGAATCCAGTCGATCATCGATCTGGCCACGGGACACCGGGCCGGGAACAGCGTCCTTGGCATCGTGCTCACGGCGGCGAGCCTGGTCATCATGCCTGTCCTCGGCGTCGCCAAGCAGCGCCTCGGTGCCAGGCTAGACTCCGGGGCCACTGCCGGTGAAGGAACCCAGAACCTGCTCTGTGCCGCCACGGCCGCCGCTGTCCTGATCGGCCTGGCCGGGAACGCGCTCTTCGGCGCGTGGTGGCTTGACCCCGTCATTGGCCTCGTCATCGCCGCCGTGGCCGTCAAAGAAGGCCGCGAAGCGTGGAAGGGTGAAGACTGCTGCTAACGCGCCCCAAGACAAAGGACACCCATGGCCAGCATTAACGACACAAGCGAAGTCCGCAAACTCTTGTTGCGCCGCGGTTTGCGGCTTGAATACGCGACCCTGGGCTGGAACGTGGTGGGCCTCGGCGTCCTGGCAGCCGCCGCCATTCAAGCCGGCTCCCCGGCGTTGGCCGGTTTCGGCTTGGATTCCCTGATCGAGATCTTCGCTTCGATCGTGGTGGTGTGGCAGCTCAAGGGTGCCCATAAGGAGCGCGAAGCCCCCGCGATGCGCCTGATCGGGATCGCCTTCGCCATTCTGGGCGCTTACCTGCTCATCCAGGTGGCCGTTGTGTTTGCCACCGGCGTCCGCCCCGCAACCTCGGGTCTGGGCATCGTCTGGACGGCCCTGACCTTCGGGGTGATGCTTGCCCTGGCGTGGGGCAAGATCCGCACCGGGCAGCGCTTGGGCAATCCCGTACTCCGCGCGGAAGGAAAGGTGACCCTCGTGGACTCCTACCTGGCCGGCGCGGTGCTGGCCGGGCTCGCGCTGAATGCCCTATTCGGCTGGTGGTGGGCCGATCCGCTGGCAGGGGTCGTGATCATCTACTACGCCGCGGTGGAAGCCCGGCACGCCCTCAAACACACCATCGACCAGGGCACCCCATGAATGACCTTGTCTGCCGGGCGGTGCACAAGTGAGCCGCACCAGCCCGGCCGGGACAATCCACGGGCCCACAGTTCCTCTCTATGCAGCGGGATTCGTGACCGCTTTCGGGGCGCACAGCATTGCCGCAGGAATGGGAGCCCAGAGCGGGAACATCGGCCTGAGCCTGCTGAACCTGGGCATCCTGCTGGCCGTTTACGACTTGGCCGAAGTGTTTCTCAAACCCGTCTTTGGTGTCCTCAGTGACCGGATTGGGCCCAAGCCGGTCATCTTCGGGGGCCTGCTGGCGTTCGCCGTTTTCTCGCTGGTGGGGTTGTGGGGCGCGGATCCGCTCCTGCTGGGCCTCGCCCGCCTGGGTCAGGGCGCATCCGCGGCGGCATTCTCCCCCGCCTCGTCGGCCACCGTGGCACGGCTTGCCGGCGGCAAGAACGCCGGGAAATTCTTTGGCCGCTATGGATCCTGGAAAAGCCTCGGCTATATCTTCGGCCCGCTCCTGGGAGCCGGACTGATCCAGGCTGGCGGTTTTGCCTTGCTCTTTGCGGCCCTGTCAGCCCTGGCAGCAGCCACCGCCCTGTGGGTGGCTGTGAGCCTGCCACGGTTCGAACCGGTTCCCCGCGTCAGATACACCGTCCTGGACCTCGCCCGGCAGATCACCGAACGGCGTTTCCTCGTGCCCACGGCGGTGCTTGCGGCATCCACCGGCGCCCTGGGTGCCGCCATCGGCTTCCTGCCGGCCCTGGCGACCCGGCATGGACTCGATCCCGTCGCCGGGACGGCCGCAGTGAGCGTGCTGGCCATCGCTTCGGCCATCATCTCGCCATGGGTTGGAACGCGCCGCGACGTGCGAGGGATCAGCGACGCCGCGGGGATGAGGGCCGGGCTGCTGCTCACCGCAGCGGGCATCGGAATCGTGGCCGCTGCACCGGGACCCATCACCCTGTTCATCGCCGCCCTGCTGATCGGAGCCGGGATCGGAACGGCCACCCCGCTCGCGTTCGCCCATCTGGCCGACACCACGCCCCACGAACGGATGGGCAGGACCATGGGTTCAGCCGAACTCGGCAGGGAACTCGGCGACGCGGGCGGACCGCTGATAGTCGGAAGCCTCGCCACCTTGGGCGGACTGCCGCTGGGCCTGGGCGCGCTCGCGCTGCTCGTAGGCGCAGCAAGCACACCGAGGCTCAATCGAACCTGACCTTCAAGCACACCCCTTAGTGGTGTGCTTGCGTCTCCTGGAGCCGCTTGATGAACCAGCGTGATTGCTCGGGTCCGTAGGGAAGCACCGGGATCGCTTTGGTAGCGTCCGACGGCGTGTCCCGGATCGACTGCCTAGCCTGCCGTACCGCTGTGGACATGGTGTCTGCCATGGTCTTCACGAACTGGTCGCTGCAGGGCTTGCCGTGGCCGGGGATCAGGAACTCGTAGCGGTGGCGCAGCGCCGAGATGTGCCGCAGGACGTCTGCCCAGTCTTCCGGGTAGGAGTCCTCGAACGACGGGTGCGCGCCTTGTTCCACGAGGTCGCCGGCGAAAAGGGTGCTGGGCGTGCCTACCAGGAGGTCGCCGTCGGTGTGGCCGCGGCCCAGGTAGAACAGGGTGGCGGCGAGTCCGCCGAGGTCAACCAGGACGGGTTGATCCTTGACGATCGCGTTGGGAATGACGAGTTCGACGGCGTCGCCCCGGCCCGCGGCCATCTCCGGTTCGGTGGCGGCGACGAAGCGGCGCTGGTGGTCGCCGTCGTCGTCGATTGTCGCCGCACAGTTGACGTGCCCCCAAAACTCGGTGACGCCGTCGTCGGCAAATACGGCGTTGCCGAAGTAGTGGTCGTAGTGGGCGTGGGTGTTAACGACGACCAGCGGCAGCTGGGTCTTCTCCCGGACTGCGGCGAGGATCTGCCGGCCTTGGCGGGGGCCGCAACCGGTGTCGATCACCATGGCTCGTTCCGTACCTACAACGAGGCCCGTGTTAAGCAGGCACCCTTCGGTCTCCAACACGTAGTTGTTAGGGCCGACTTCGAGCCATGCTGACATTGTTTCTCCGTCTGATACGTTCCGGCAGTGTTCAGGCCTCGATTCTACCCACGTAGAGCTGGGAGGATCGGGAGGAAAGGCACAGTTGAGACCCGGGCCGTTCGAAATCGGTCGATGCGCACTGAGAAGGCTTGAGGAGCAATGCGCGGGGAGCTACGCTATCGGGGTTGGCGATTGCTGCTTGTTAACTAGTTGCAGCTGGGTTCGGCCGCCTGCCTGGGGAGGACATGATCGTGTTACCGGATACTTCGGACGGTGAAAAGGCCAGTGTCGATTTGGGCGTCGACGGTCTTCTCCATTTGCGCTGGCAGCGCGGGGTCGCCATTGAGGTTGAGGATGCGCGGGCGGCCATGGCGAAAGTCAACGAGCTCTGCCAACAGGAGCAGCATCCAATGCTTGTAGACATGGCCACGGTCGCTTCCGTTAGCCGGGAGGCCCGGGGTGTGTGGTCC
Organism: Arthrobacter sp. FW306-1B-F12A; assembly: GCF_058781865.1. NCBI lineage: Bacteria > Bacillati > Actinomycetota > Actinomycetes > Micrococcales > Micrococcaceae > Arthrobacter > Arthrobacter sp. FW306-1B-F12A. The sequence goes on along the minus strand of NZ_JBYSXD010000015.1, from coordinate 63,442 downwards.
ATTCCCTGCGGCGCTTCGCGCATCGCTTTGTTGGGTTCGTCGCCTGTTGACCGGGTCCTGGCGAACTTCTTCCTGGGAGTGCACGTCCCGCCTTGCCCCACCCGTTTCTTCACATCGCGCAGCGAGGCCCTGGACTGGCTTAATGCGGGTTCCTGAGCCCCGGATGTGCTTCCTGCTGCTGCCCGCTGAGAATACGTGACCTCGAGAGAGGGCGTTGAGGATCCGCGCCTGCAGCTATTGGTTGACGGCGTTGTCCGGTTGGCTGCCGGCGATCTGGACGCACGCATTGAGCCGTCGAAGCATCGTGATGACATTGACGCCGTGATCACCGGAGTCAACCTGCTCGCGGAGGAGCTGGGCCACATCCATGCGGATCTGGAGCAGCGGGTGGCCGCCCGCACGGCTATGTTGCGGCGAACGCAGGTTGAGCTGGAACAGATGGCCAAGACAGATGCCCTCACGGGCCTCGCGAACAGGACGCTGCTTACCGAGCGGATCCAGCAAGCGACCCTGTCCAGCACGGACGGCGGAAGAGCCCCGGCCGTGTTGCTCCTGGATCTGGACTCCTTCAAGGCCATCAACGACATCCTGGGCCACAGCGCCGGTGACGCCGTGCTGGTGGAAGTTGCCAAACGGCTCCGCTCGGCCGTCAGGGAGCAGGACACTGTGGCCCGCCTGGGCGGGGATGAGTTTGCCATTCTCATTACCGGGGCCACGGAAGGGGAGATCCTTCGGATCGCGCACCGCGCATCGGAGTATCTGCAGGACAGCATGAGCATCGGAATAGAAACGGTCTGGGCGATGGCGAGCATCGGCGTTTGCATAGGCAAGCCCGGGGACCGGGCAGAGGCGCTGATGCGCGACGCCGATATTGCCATGTACCAGGCAAAGGCTCGGGGCCGGAATAATGTCCAACTCTTCCACCCGGACATGCTCGACGCCGTTCAGGAACGGTCGCGAATAACCGCCGAACTACGCACCGCTGTTGCCGGAGGCGAGTTGGGGCTGGTGTATCAGCCGGTGGTCGAGTTGGCTTCCAGCCGCGTCATCGGGGTGGAAGCCCTCCTCCGATGGCATCACCCTGTGCGCGGAACCATCATGCCGGGCAGCTTCATTGGCATCGCAGAAGAAACCGGCTTGATCTTTGAGCTGGGACGGTGGGTGCTGCATGAAGGTCTTGCCCAAATGAGCCGCTGGAGCCAAACAGACCCGGAGCTGACGGACTTTTGCCTGCACATCAATCTTTCCGCCGCCGAACTGCTTCGGACCGACTTGCTGGAGGACATCAAGGCCACGCTGGCCAAATATGGCGTGGATCCGCGGCGGTTGATCTTGGAGATCACCGAGACCGTATTGATGTCGCGTGAAACCGTGCAGGAACAGGTCCTGAGCGGGCTACGGGAGCTCGGCGTGGGGCTGCAAATCGACGATTTCGGTACGGGCTATTCGTCAATCAGCTACCTCAGGTCGCTTCCGGCGGACACTGTGAAGGTGGATCAGTCCCTCATCAAGGACATGGAGCTGGACCCTCGGCAGCAAAAGTTCGTCTCCGCCATCCTGCAGCTGATTTTCGCTGCGGGGCTCAACGCAACCGTGGAAGGCATCGAAACCGCCGAGCAGGCGGCCCAGCTGGAGGCCATGGGTTGCCTCTACGGGCAAGGCTACTTCTTCGGCTATCCGGGGCCTCCCTCCGAAATACCGCGTCAACTCCGCCGGCCGGTTCGGCGTCTGTAGAGTTAGCGCATGTCGAAGCTTTGGGACCAGATGTTGCTTGTCCCCACAGTAGTACGCCTCGCTTCCCGGGCACCGAGAAATCCGGACACCGCGTGGGAAGGATACTGGCGCGGAATCCGCACCACTGGCCGTTCCGGAGATGTGCTTTGGGACTCCGACTCCGCGGCCGAGCATGCTCAGTACTCCAACGCGATCGCGGCCCACTTTGATCCTGCTCTTCCGGTAGTTGACGTCGGGTGCGGCAACGGAACCCACACGCGCTGGCTTGCCAGCCTGTTTCCACGGGTTCTCGGAATCGACGTGTCCAACGGGGCGATCGAGATGGCGCGCAAGGAAGCAGAAGGCGTCCACAATGCCGACTTCATGGTTCTGGATGCGGCTTCGGCAGGTGCCGGAGAGGTCCTGTTGGAGCGGCTGGGGCCCGCCAACGTCTTTGTCCGCGGAGTCTTCCACGTCCTGAAACCCGGCAAGCAGGCCGCTATGGCCGCCAACCTGCGGACTGCCGTCGGGAACAGAGGCCGGGTGTTGCTGGCCGAAACCAACTTCCGCGGAACTAGCCTGGGCTACCTGACCGAGCTCGGCGCCACCCGGCAAAGCATTCCCCTGCAACTGCGGCGCGCCTTGGAGAACCTTCCCAGGCCCGGGCATTTCGGTGCCGAGGAACGGCACCGTGCCTTTTCGGATTCCGACTGGCAGTTGATTGCGGACGGCCCGATGAACATCGAGGTGGTCCCGATGAACGCCGGCGGCCTTCCGCAGTGGGTTCCGGGATACTACGCACTCCTGGCCGGCGCGGAAAATTCCGGAACAGATCACAATCGGGTGTAACTGCGCCCAGGTGCGCAGCGCGGCGTTACATCCCTATGAAGATTTCATTTCAATCCGGGGCGACCGGATTGTTCGGCTGTAGTGTTTGCTTTGTTGCAGGTCCCGGGCTCAGCCGGAACTCAAGGCAAAGGAATGATTCATGTCGACGCGCAAACCGTCTGCTCGTGCATTGACCGATTCAGGGATGCCGGCTAGTCCGGAGGCTACGGAGCCGCCCCTCAAGCAGTTGCGCGGGCTGCGCCTCCAGGTACTGGAAATCATCGATGAAGTCTTAGGGGACTCTTCGCAAGCAACAGATGCGGTGCGCGAGGAACTTCGCCGGCACATTGCTGCCCACCCTGGGCGTCCGGAAGAGGCGCTGCTGGAACACTTGGCTTCGCTCAGGTCGGAACAGCCGGCCCCGCAAAACGAGCCAGAGTCACAGGACAACCCGGCCGCCCAAGGCGAGCCGGAGTCCCAGCACGCAAACAGCCAACACGCAATCAGCCAGCACCCAAGCAGCGCGCGTCTTGAGGCGGTGCTCCGGGACCACATGCTGATGACCGCCTTCCAGCCCGTATTCGACCTCACGACGTCCACCGTGGTCGGCGCCGAGGCTCTGACCCGCTTCGTGAGCGACAGCGGGGACCCTGCCGATTATTGGTTCGCAGAGGCTGAGGACTCGGGGCTCCGAACGGATCTTGAATTCGCGGCGTTGGAGTCGGGGCTTGAGGCCGCGCTGAAGCTCCCGCCCCACCTTTTCGTGGCGTTGAAACTTTCCGACGAGGTCTGCCTGGATCCGCGTCTTCCTGGGCTTTTCGAGCAAACTCCGCTGGCTCCCACGCGGGTCATCCTTGAAGTTTCCGGGAAGTTCCCCCAGGAGCAGGCCGCTTCGCTTGACGCGGCGGTGGCTCCGCTGCGAAGCGTTGGCGTGCGCCTGTCCATCGAAAACACGGGTTCCTTCTTCGCCGGGGCCAGCCATATCCTTCGGCTCAAGCCGGAGATGATCAAGCTGGAGCGGAATCTGACTGCGGGTCTCAACCAGGATTCCCTCCGGCAGGAACTTGTCGAGGCCGAGGTCGCGTTCGCGCGGGAGATCGGGGCGGCCTTGATTGCCCAACGCATCGAAACCAAGGACGAGCTCGCCACTTTGGCGGATCTGGGAGTAACCCTCGGCGAGGGGTATCACCTTGGGCGGCCCTCGGTGCAGCCCAGCGAATGGGCAAAGTGGGGCGGGCGCTCCCGGCATCTCGCCTCCCCCGGCGGTCGCGGCAGAACCACTCGCAGCTGACGGTCGCGAACCCCCAAAAGGGCCGCCGCTTCGGATAACTCAGGCAGATACAGGCCGATCCGGGCCTCGGTGTTGTTCTATCAACCAGGCTGCCATCTGCTGTGCTCGCTTTGACGCCAGGACGTCGCCTTCGGTGGCCGAAATGATGGAGCCCTTCATCAGGATGTGCCAAGAGCGTGCGAACTCTTCAGTCCGTTCCAGCCCGGCTTCCTCTGCCAACTCCTGGATGTGTCCCCTGATCCTGGCGAGGTAGCCGATGCTGGCTTTCCCCAGCGGATGCTCACGGCCCATTTCGAGGAGGACGTTGATGAACGAGCACGCCTCGAAGTCCTCCCGCTGGAACCAGTCCCCGAAGACGTCGAAGATGGCGAGCAACTGCTCCTCGGCGGTGTCTCCCCGGCTCCGGGCATCGGAGATGATCAAGTCCACGGTCCAGATCTGGTCCCGAAGCGCGAGGAATGCAAGAACCAGATCGTCCTTGGACGGAAAGTGGCGGTAGAAGGTGGCCTTCGCCACCCCTGAACGCTCGATGAGCTGGTCGACGCCGACCGCGCGGATCCCGCGCCGCGAGAACAGTTCGTAGGCGGCGTCCAGGATTCGATCCACCGCGTCATCACGGGTGGTGGTTTGTCCGGCTGGCGATGAAGACGGACCGGGTGCTTCCGAGGCATCTGGCGTGCTCATGGTAAGAGCAATCTTACTCGTACCCCGCCAAGACAGACCGGTCTGTCATAGCCCTTCTTGCGCCAACGCGGGGTCACTTACGGCCCATGTCGGGCAGCAACATGGGCCGTAAGTGACCCCGCGTTGCGTAGGGTGCCAGTGCGCTCCCCTATTGCTTCTCTTGCGGCCTTCTGGTTCTCTGGCACTACCGGGCCGCCGCCGCGCTAATTCCGGTGTGGGCCGCGCCCCGGCTGAAGGGACGTGGGACTGCTATGACTTCTCTTTGGCTAGACGCGCGCGAGGCTTCCGCAGCCGTGAGCCCCGATGAATTCACGCCAGGGAACAGTTACGACGCCGTCGTGGTGGGCGCCGGAATCACGGGCCTGGCCACGGCTCTCATGCTGGCCCGGACCGGGAGCAGCGTGCTGGTCCTCGAGGCCCGGCATATCGGGGCGGTCAATACCGGCAACACCACGGCCAAGCTGAGCCTTTTGCAGGGCACCACGCTGTCCAGGCTCCGGAACCAGTATTCGGTGAACGTGGTCCGCGCCTACGTTGACGCGAACCGCGCAGGCCAGAAATGGCTGCTCGAATACCTCGAGGGCCGGGGCGTGCCGTTCCAGTACCGGGATGCTTACACCTTCGCCACCACACCCACCGGCGCGGAACACCTCGTCGCTGAGGCCAACGCTTCCCGGGCGTGCGGGCTCAACGTCAAGTCCACCCGCGAGACCGGGTTGCCGTTCGACGTCGACGCCGCCTTGCGGCTTGCGAAGCAGGCGCAGTTCAACCCGATGGACGTCCTGGATGCGCTGGCTGCGGATGTCCGGGCTGCCGGCGGCAGCATCGTGGAGGGTATCCGCGTCATGAACGTCCGCAACGGTGATCCCCTGACGGTGGTCACCAGGAAGGGCGAGGTCCGGGCCCGCTACGTGGTGCTCGCCACCGGGACACCCATCCTGAACCGCGGGCTCTACTTCGCGAAGCTGCGGCCTAACCGCTCGTACGCGGCCGCGCTGCGGCTGCCGGACGGCATGAGCCCTCCTCCCGGAATGTACCTTTCCGCCGAGCCGCCCACCCGCTCGCTGAGGGACTATCCAATGCCCGACGGCGGGACCTTGCTTTTGGTGGGCGGGTTCGGGCATGCGGGCGGCCGGGCGCCGTCGACGCAGGTGCACGTGAATGAGCTGCTCGGCTGGGCCCAACAGCACTATCCGGGCGCCGAGGTGACGCACACGTGGGCTGCCCAGGACTACCAAGCCGGGAATCTCATGCCGTTCTTCGGCCGGTTCCCCCGGGGCCACGGGAAGATCTTCTTCGGCACCGGCTACAACAAGTGGGGCATGACAAACGGTGTTGCGGCGGCGCTGGATATCACCGCCGATATCCGTGGCGAAAAGCTGGAGTGGGCCCGCATCATCCACCACCGGGTGACAGGTCCCCGCGGCGCAGCGTCGACGATTTCGCTCAACCTGGAGACCCAGCAGCAGAATTTCCGGGACAAGGCTGCCTTGAAGGAGAAGCCGGCCATCACGGAGGAAACCCACCCCGCCGAGGGCACGGGCGTCACGGGACTTTTCCACGGGAAGCCCGCGGCTATCTGCACGGTGGATGGCGTGGTGTGCAGGGTGTCGGCGGAATGCGCGCACCTTGGCGGGATCCTGCACTGGAACGACGCCGAGAAGTCCTGGGACTGCCCCCTGCACGGTTCCCGTTACTCTGCGGCAGGCAAGCTGCTGGAGGGGCCGGCGACGCACAATCTGTTCAAGTTGCAGTAGGGGGTTGACGGGGAAAATTGGCGCCCCGTGGAATCGCCATCCATGATGAATGGATTTAGCAAATATACTAAGGAGGCACCTTCTTTCTGGTCGGGTGCGCGTGCTGTCCTGAAGGAGGATGAATGGTACCCAAGCGCGTTACTTTGGCGGATGTTGCAAAGCTCGCCGGGCTTTCCACCACCGCCGCCTCGATGATCCTCAATGGGCGTCCCGATACCCGGCTGTCCAAGGATGCGCACGAGCGTGTGCTCGCGGCCGCGGCCGAACTGAACTATCGCCCCAACGTTGCGGCAAGAGGTTTGAGGACGCAGAAGACGCGGACCATCGGTTTCATATCGGACCGCGTTGCCACCACCAGATTCGCAAGCGGCCTGATCGAAGGTGCACTTGCGGCAGCGGGAGCCGCCGATCATGTCATGCTTGTGCTCGAAACCGGAGGCGAAGCCAAATTGGAAGCCTCGGCCCTTGAGGCCGTGCTCGATAGGCAGGTAGACGGAATCGTCTTCGCCTCCATGCGCGCTCGAGAGCTTTACATCCCCGAACTGCCTGCCGGAACGCGTTCAGTTCTTTTGAACGCCACCAGCCAGGGGCACGCTGTCAGTGTGCTGTCCGACGAGTACACCGGGGGGAAGACCGCGGTGGAAGTACTCGCGCGCCATGGGATCACCGAGGGGGTGGCCGTGCTCGGGTACTCCGAAGAAGCTGAGCAAGGCCTGTTCCGTTCGGTCGCCGTCAATCGCCGCGTGGAGGGCATCAAGGATGCCCTCGCCGAAAACGGCATTGATGTCTCCGTCTGGGAATCAGTCTGGCTCTGGGACGCGGATCCCGGTTATGCCGCGGCGAAGAAGATCCTCCGCCGGCACCCGGGCGTCCGCGCCCTGCTATGCATGAACGACCGGCTCGCGTTCGGCGCTTATCAGGCGCTTCAGGAGAAAGGTCTTCGGATTCCGGACGATATTTCGATCGTGTCTTTCGATAACGACGAGTTGGCCTCGTATCTGCGTCCTGGCCTCACTACGGTTGCCCTCCCCCACGAACAGATGGGCAGGGATGCCGTCCGTTTGCTCCTATCCGATGATGCGGCTCCAGGCGAGCGGCTGGTTCCGATGCCGCTGATCGAGCGTTCATCGGTCATTCGCTAGGCTTCCATGATTCTTCGCAGGGCGCGCACGATGGATGTCGCCCGGGGATCGTCTTGGTTTTCGAGGGTGTTTGTGACGTATCCAAAGCCGACCTTATGAACGGGATCTGCGAAAGCGACCTGACCGCCCGCCCCGTCGTGCCCGAACGAAGATGAGGTGAGGAACTCCCGTCGCTCGGACGAGAGCATGAAGCCAGTTCCCCACCGGGGGTAAGGGCCCGGAAGCCACCAAACGGGCTCCCCCTCGCTCTGGACCTGGGTCATGTCATTGACGACATCGCTCTCCACGAGGGCGATGCCCTCCGTCGGAACTACCATCGCCGACCAGATCGTGGCGAGGCCAGCGGCGGTTGCGATACCGCCTGCCCCCGGAACTTCGGCCTGATGCACCTCGGGCGAGTCGAATCCCGCGCCAGCCACAACCAGCTCGGGCGGGAACGCTGCTCCAAGCGTCATCGCCCGACCTGCCCAAAAGAGGTCGTCCTCACTTGGTTGGCGGGTGCCGCTCGCTGGCGGATTCCGGATAGAGTCCCCCGCAAGGAGTCGGGCTACCCGCGGCTCCACCGACGGCGGTACCCCGATCCACGCGTCGACGCCCAACGGACCACTTACGGACTGTTGCAAGAACGAGCCCACGCTGGTACCCGTGATGCGGCGGATGACCTCTCCTACATACCAGCCGTAAGTCAGCGCGTGGTAGCCATAAGCCGTTCCAGGTTTCCACAGCGGCTCCTGCGTGGCCAGGACGGATACAATCGAGGGCCAGTCGAGCGCGGTCTCGAGACTGATGTCTTCGCGGGGCGCGGCAAGCCCGGCGCGGTGGCTCAGGAGCTGACGGACTGTGACCGCCTCCTTGCCGGCAGCCGCGAACTCCGGCCAGTAATCGGCAACCGGCCTGTCCAGCCCGAGCCGGCCCTGGCCAACGAGCATGGCAACAAGGACCGCGATGAGGCCTTTGGTGCAGGAGAAGATCACCGTAGGCGTATCACGTGCCCAAGGTCTCCCCTCGTGCCGGTCGGCGAGGCCGGCCCACAGGTCGACGACCGTCTCACCGCCGACCCTGATGTTCAGCGCAGAGCCGCCTTCGCCGTCACCGACGCTTTTACGGTAGGCATCGGCCACCGGGCCGAAGCCATCGGCCACGAACCCATGTACTTCATTCATGTGCATTTTCTCCTCGGATTTGGCGGAATCGGGGCGCGAAAGCTCAGCCCTTAACGCCGGAACTTGCCACGCTGGCGACGAAGGATCTCTGGAAGATCAGGAAGACAACAAGCACCGGCAACACGAAGAGGACTCCGAACGCTAGCACTGGCCCCCATTCCGGCGGCTGCGCGTTTTGGAAAACGCTCAGCTCAAGCGGAAGGGGCCGGAGTTTGGTGTCGGTAATCATGAGTACTGGCCAAAGATATTGGCCCCACTGGCCCAGGAAGGTCAGAATGGCTACCGTCGCGTAAGCTGGCAGGCTCATGGGTGCCACCACTTGGAAGAGTGTCCGCACCGGTCCGGCCCCATCGATCGTTGCCGCTTCTTCCACTTCCACGGGGATGCTGAGGAAGTACGTGTAGAAGAGGAAAATCGAGAACGCATTGGCCAGGAACGGCAGGGCCTGGACGTATAGTGTGTTCCGTTGACCGGAGAGCATGTAGTAAAGAGGCAGTGCCACCGCCTCGAACGGGATGATTGTCATGATGGTCACCAGGAGGAGCACGATGTTGCGTCCCCGCCACTTCATGCGTGCCAGCGCATAGCCGGCGAGCGAGTTCACCAGGAGGCCTCCGAGTACAACAATGGCGGTCACCGCCAGGGAGACCCCAGCGAATTGCCACACATACCCTGTGGTGTCGTTTGAGAACCGGTTGAACACGCCGGCATAGTTGTCGAGCGACAGGTCCGAGGGAACCAAGGCGCTCAGGCCGCCCAGGACCTTGTCACCAGGCCTGAGGCTTCCAACCAACAAGTAGTAGACCGGAACGAAGAAGATCAGGCCGAAGAAGACCAGCAGGACATAGCGCCCGGTCGTCGAGAGCAGCCGGGACCGTTTGATGCTTCGGACGCGGGTCATCGGATGCTTCCTTCCTGACGGACAAGCCGGCGTTGGATGACGGCGACGATGGTGACAATGACGAGGAAGACCACGGCCATGGCTGCGCCTTGGCCGATGTTGTTCTGGTCATAGCCAGTAGTGATGACCTGGTACATCATTGTCTGGGTCGATTCGATGTCAACGGATCCGCTTTGGCCGAGAAGGTACACCTGGTCAAAGAGGCGGAAAGAGAAGACCGTGGTCAGCAGGGCCACGAAGATGAGGGTGTTTCGAATTCCGGGCACGGTAACGTGCAGGAATTGACTCCATCGTCCAGCGCGGTCCAGGGACGCAGCCTCATATAGGTCATGAGGAACAGCTTGCAGTCCTCCGAGGAGGATGATCATCTGGAAGCTCACGCTCTGCCAAATCGACATCACGATGATCGCCCCCATGGCAGTTGCGCTGCTTCCAAGCCAATCGTGCGGACCGATGGAACCGCCCGTGAACAGGGAGATTGCGGAATTCAGCAGACCGTGGTCATCCCGTGCGAAAATGAGCCGCCACACGACGGCAACCAGGGCCAGCGGGAAGACGAGCGGCATGAAGAACATTGTGCGGAACACGGCCATGCCACGGAGCTTGCCGTTCACCAGAAGCGCGAGTCCTAGGGCGAGCGCCGTCTGGACGGGCACCACCACGGCCGCGAAGGTGAAGTTGTTGCCTAGCGAATGGAGGAAGGCTGCGCTGATGTCAGGGTCGGCGAAGAGCCTTGAATATTGCTCCAGCCCGATGAATCGTGGGGCCCGGGTGCTATTGAGCTGAAGCCGGTAGAACGACATCGCGATCGCACCAAGGAACGGAATGGCGAGGAAAACAGCGAGAAGGATGAGCGCGGGAGCTGCCATCGCGGGGCCCATGATCGAATGGGACGAGAGTCGCCTTCGCCGCTGGGTGGGCGGCGGCGCCGTCCGCCCGGCCTGGGATCGAATAAGAAGAGTCATAACCTTGCCTTCGACGGTCGCCGTACGGGGTAGGCAAGCCCACCCCGTACGGTAGCGATCACTTGTAGTTGTTGTTGTCCGCGAAATCGCGGTCGATCGCACGTGCAGCCGCCTGGAGACTTGCAGCCACGTCGGCCCCGCCCCAGATGGCGGTAAGAGCCTTGCCGAACGATGACGTCACCACCGGGTAACCCGCCGTTACGGGCCGCGAAACGGCAACGCACTGCTGGGTCAGCCGATCCTCGGTGGGGCAAGCTGCGTCGAGCTGGTCCCGCAGGAAAGCCAGGGGCTTGCCTGCTCCGTAAAGCGGAGAGGATGCGGCTGTGGTCTTCGTCGCCGGCGGAGCCCCGTTAGCTGCGGTGTACGTGGAAACGACGGGGTCGCTCATGAGGAAGTCAAGCAATTTGCCCGCTGCCGCCCCGTTCTTCGTGTGCCCTCCAAGGCTCCATGCGATCGTTCCGGAACCGGTCTTTGCCCCCTTGCCAAAGTTGGGCAGCGGGCCCACGACGAGGTCGTTCCCGAGTGCCTTGTCATAGGCCGGGTACATCCAGTTGCCCATCCAGTTCAGCGCCACCTGGCCGGACTGAAAGGCCGTGCCGTCGCCGTCGGGGTTGGTGAACTGCTTCCACGAGGCGAACTTCTTCAGGGCACCCACCGCAGTGTCCGAATCAAGCGCACCGGAGGCCTTGCCGTTGGCTATCATCGGCGTGCCGGCAGACCACAGGACCGGAGAGAAGCCGTAAATGCCGTATTCGGAGCTCAGTCCGTTGTTCTCCGCGATGCCGAGCGGCTTTCCGTTCGGCACCACGGCGGAGAGCTTCTTGAGGACCTCGGTGAATTCGTCTGCCGTCCAGGCTTCAGACGCGCTCTTGGGCATCGTCACGCCAGCTTTGTCGAGCAGCTTCTTGTTGCCCCACATGGCCAGACCGGAGTTCATCATGCTCACGGCGTAGAGTTTCCCGTCCACGGTGTTCTGGCCTTTGACGGCGTCGGTCTGGTTCTGCACTGTGGCCGCTGAGACGTAGTCCGATAGTGGAGCGATCTTCTGTCCGTAGGCCAGGTTCGCGATCTGCGGTCCGTCCACTTCAAGGACATCGGGAAGATCAGCAGGACTGGAGGTCTGCAGGGCCTTCGCGAAAGAGTCGGCCGGCAGGAACTGCATCTTGACCTTGATGTCCGGGTGGCTGGATTCGAAGTCGGAGACGATCTTCTGGATCGCGGTGTTCTCTGCGGACTGGCCGTCCAGGGCCCAGACCTTCAGGGTGCCCGTACCCGATCCAGCAGAAATGTTCGATGCTTCCGAGGGCGAATCCGACACCGATGGTCCGCCGCAAGCCGCCAAAGCGACTGAGACGAGCGCAGCAAGCCCGCCTGCTGCGATGCCTCGCAGCCGCGGACGCGGGGTTGAACGGAGGGTACTAACTGTCATAGCGGGTGACTCCTTCGTCGTGTACTCCAGGCCCGAGGTTTGTGCCCGGCGGCACATCCTCTGTCCTGTCCTTGAATAGATGGCTAAATAATTTGCTAAATGGATTTAGCTATGGTGACGAACCTCTCCCAAGTTGTCAAGAGGAGTCCTGTTTTTTGCCTGCCGTTACAACGTGGGCAGGAGGTATGTCAGGTGCGCTCAGTCCCGCCGCACGGCGCGGAGCGCGTCAATAATCTGCGTCGCGCGATCGTCGCCCGCTTCCATCCAGTTGGTGATGAAGGCAAAACCGGTCTTCGAATCGGGGTCCGCGAAGGCTACCTGCCCGCCGGCGCCGTCGTGGCCGAAGCTTCGGGGGCCGCGGTATCTCCGGGCTGCGGAGTCGAGTTGGAAACCGGCGCCCCAGCGCGGCCACGGACCGGGCGCGTGGTAGACCGGTGCGCCTTGGCTCATCGGCACAAGAGCACGATCGAGCGTCGCGTCATCGAGAAGACGGGCGCCCTCTGTGTCGACGATAGTCGCGGACCAGATGGACGCGAGTGCATGTGCTGTCGCCACGCCTCCAGCCCCGGGAATCTGGGCCGCGCGCACTCGGGGGTCGTTGAAACCGGTGCCGTCCCCTACAAGCTCAACGGGCAGCGCACCCCCGAGAGTCATCGCCCGCAGAGTCCACTCGTCCGGCGCGTCCCGGAGCAGGCGCCCGGCTTGCGCCTGGCTCTCACCCACTTGGATATGCGCGACTCGGCCAGCTTCGGAGGCCGGCAGCCCTATCCATGCATCCCGGGTCCACGGGGCGGTCGCACGGCGGAAGTAGTCGCCGACCGACTCGCGTGCCACACGGCGAATGACTTCCCCGACGAGCCACCCATGCGTGATCGCATGATAGGCGTAGCCGGTGCCAGGTTTCCAGAGCGGGTCCTGCTTTGCCAATTGCCCGGTCACGTACTTCCAGTCGAGGATCTCCTCGGTGGTGAATGAAACCCGGGGAGCCGAAAGGCCAGCCCTGTGGGCGAGGAGCTCGCCCACGGTGACTTTCTCCTTGCCCGCTGTGGCGAACTCGGGCCAGTAGCGGTGGACTGGGGCGTCGTAGCAAAGCCGCCCTTCCTGGACCAGCCTGGCGGCAAGGATCGAGACGAGCCCTTTGGTACAGGAAAACACCACTGTAGCGGTGCCTTGCTCCCACAGAGATCCCGTCCTTTCATCCGCGACTCCGCGCCAGAGGTCCACGACGGTTTCTCCGCCGACGAGGATGGCCAGGGCCGCGCCCATGGTTGGACGGCCGTCGAATGCTCGGGTGAAAGCTTCGGCTACGCGCTCGTAGCCAGGGGCGATAGTTCCTTGTGTCTGCATCACCTAGCAGCCGGCCTCTCGTGACGTTCCGTGGCGAGCACGAAGGCCTCACCGTCCCATTCCAGATCGAGTGGATCGGAAATTCGGCCGCCGAAGCCACCCTCGGCGGAAAGGTTCTCGAAGGCAAGAAGAACCGGACGCCCTGAACGGTTATGCACGATCCGACCACTGTAGAGGTGCTCGTCTGCCAGAAGTCTGGCTTGGTCGAGGTCGAAGGGACCCAGTGGAGACGCGGCGGGGGCGAGCCATATCCCGCCCGGTAGTCCCGCCCGCGACCCGGCGAGATGATTCCCGTCGCACGAAAAAAGCAGCCAGTGGCTCCCAGACAGCTCGACGATTTGGGGAACTTCGAGGTGAGCGAACCCGGCACTTCCTGTCAGCGCCGGGCCCACACTCCAGTTCTCAAGGTCGTCGGAACGCGCATATCCGATAACACCCCGGTTTCGTTCGTCGGGTCCGCTCCTGCCGCGGGCGGTGATGAGCATATGCCAGGATCCCGGCGGGCTCTGAAATACCCAAGGGTCGCGCCAAGCCTCTTCATGCCAGACGCCGTCGTCCACGGTTTCATAGCAGCGCGGATCAGCATTCAGGGCGAAGTCGTCGGACTTGTGCCAGGCATGCAAGTCTGGAGAAACCGCTACGCAAATGGTCTCGATGTTAGTGATCGCGTCCGGACGTAGGAATCTCGAACCCGTATAAAACATCCGCCAGAGCCCATCGTCCCCACCCACAACACTTCCCGTCCAGGTTGCCGAGGCGTCCGGTTCCGACGGTTCTCCGTGGACGAGGACTGTGCCGTGGTCCCGCCAAGTACGCAGATCCGCGGAGGTGGCATGGCCGATGGAAGCGTTGCGGTGCCGAAGGTCAGGGTTGCCGAGCGATTTCGGGGCCTGTAGGTAGTACAGATGGTATGCCTCGCCATCGTCGGCGAGCCAGAAATCCCAAACCCAGTGGTCGTCTTTTGCGAAAGTCATCCGGCCAGCACCTGCTGGTGCGTCGCATCGGAATCATGTCGCCGGATGGCGGTCGAAGGCATAAAGGTCTCCCTTGTCTTTGTGCTCTGAAGAGATTTGTCAGAAGGCGTGCTCTCCAAGGCTAAATCCATTTAGCGTCATGTTCAAGACCTAGATACGAGTGTCAAGCGGCATGTCGGAAGTGTCTTCTTGGATGGGTTCGCGCATGGCAATGACGCCAACAAGTGCGGGCACGACCCTGTGCACGGCTCGCGGTTCACGGCCGCGGGGAGGTTGTCAGAAGGACCGGTGTCAACAGCTTGATGAATATGCAGCGGGGCCTGAGATGTTGAACGCCGGTCACCTGCAAGCGGACAGGAAGATCCTCGGGGTCCGAGAGCGAGTCGCTCCGCCGCTCAGCTTGGGCTGAGGCTTAAGCGTGCCGCCACGGTCGCCTCGAGAGCGTCGGGGTCGGAGGCGAAGAGGGTTCCGGGCGGCAGTGGTTCGGCGTCGACGGCGTCATAGATCGAAGCGAAATTGGTGTTGAACGCCTATGCGGTGGGGCCGCCGACAATCGCTTTGACCTGTTGGGCGATCGAGTCTCCCGGGATGGCGACCACCACGACGTCGGCGCCGGTGGCATCACCGCCGTCCCGGCCGAGCGTAGTCACGTCATGGCCCGCAGCTGTCCAGCGCCGCGCGAGGGCGCCGCCGTCGTGACCCGCGCAATCAGGGTAATCCGCATGGATTCCATCTATTCATTTGGAGCGAGTGCCGACGAACGACACCTCTCGGAGGCATCACCGCCGACTATTCGCTGGGGCCCGCCGGCTCGTGGCCACCGGATTCACTACTCGAATTTCGTTCGGCGTCGCGGCAATCATCGCAGCGACCGACGAATTGATGTGGGCAATCGGGCCGGTCATCGCCCTCCCCGCGGAGCAACGTAACTTTCATTCCGGCATCCTAGTCCCGTGTGCGGGTCGCCGGAAGGCTTCGCAGCCTGTGTCCTTCCGGGGGAACTGCGAGAGACCAACGAGGCGTAGATCGAGAAATCTAACCACAGCCGACTGGCTAATCCTCCTTTTGAAATGCAAATTTAAGAACTCACGTAAGACGAGTTTTGCTCGAAATTCCCTTCCAACAAAGGCAAAAAGACCGTATGAATTCTTGCAAGCTGCGGGTCTCAGGGGGCACCTATATGAATAGGAGCCTCAATTGCGACGTCTACATATTTTTGCCTCAGCTACCGCATGTCTTTCTTTGATTGCGACCATCCTTATTGCCGCACCGGCACATGCAGGTAGTGCCCAAAGGAACAGGCACCCCAGGAACAGGAAGATCAGCGGATACGAGCTGATACCGGCCGTGGAGTCCAGCCTGTCGCCTGGGATCAGGGGTTGTCGCCCGGGCCAAGTGCCCTTCCGCTACATGAAATCGCCAAGAAGTACGACGGCGTGGATGTGATGGACGGGAACGCCCCCGGAACCGCGGCAGTCCAAACGCAACCCCCCTGGGGTGCGGTACGGATTACCGTTCCCGGCAAAAGGTCAGAGACGAGACCTGCCCAGCTTAAGGGCGTCCCGATCGGGCACTTTATTGGCGAAGGCGCACCACTTCTAACAACCGCCCTGTCCGGCGCGACAACGACCACCTACAGCACCCCACACGGCTCGCAAACGCTGATCACGGTCGAATCGGACAAAGCACTGCGCGATTACCGATTCCCATTAGCTCTCGCGGCCGGATCCACCGCAAAGGTGGAAGCTGACGGTTCGGTCCCGTGGCCAGTCCTCGCTCTCACCGGCGCCGAGTTGCAGGTGCTAGCGGGACTCTCGGCCGCGGTGTTCGTCGGTGGAACGTGGGTAGGCTGCACATTCAGCAAGCTAACCGGATGGACCGCAACGGTCGTGAATCTGATGTGTAGGGTGAGCGGTGTTAGCGGAGCCATATCGGCCATCGGTATCATCAGTGGCGCGTTCAGGGGCGCCAGTCTGGTTGCCACAAAGTGCTATGGAATCAACCTTTCTAAACCGTCCGCTTCGCTCCGGGATATGCCAGGTCGAGACTGCGGCTTCTGAGAGAAGGCAATCGTGAAATGGTACTCGTGCGCGCATGCGCCGATGTTTGGAGCATCCTTGGCGCCCCTTTTTATGACCAATTGGGACCTGTGGCTTCAAATTCTCTTGCCATCTCTGGTCCTGGTTTCCTACGTGATCAATGAAGTAGTACTTCACCGGAGGAAGAAGGCCGCGCGTGCGCGCGCAGCCGAGCTGGATCACGCCGACCCTATGGTGCACGCCTACCGCGAGCCGGATTCGTGAACTCTGGTGAGATCTACTAGGACAGGGGTTTCAAATTGACCGCGAACGTAAATGGTACCGAAAGCGGCATCCGGTTTTCCCGACTGTGCCTAATTGTCGGGGTCATTGGGGGCGTCCTGACAGTCCTTCACCCGCTTCTGGGGGCTGCGCTGTCCGTGCTTGCGTTGGTGTGGGCTATTGCCGGTCAGCGCAGCACCGGTCAGCACGCGTACCGCATAGCACTCTTAGTCAGTCTGGCCGCTCTGGTGATGAACATTGCAAACACCACATATTTTTGCGCACGTAAGAAACCGGCTACTCATTATTGGCGTGATAGTTTGCGCGGGCGGGGTTCTGGGTGGATGGACTATGGGACACAGTAACCGGTAGTCCATCCTGTCGAATGGTGTGGCCGGCCAGTCGGTTTGGCCGGCCACAGACTTGGCTGCTCCGAAAGCAAAGTCTCACGCCCGGTATCTCAGGGGGCTGACGTATCGGGCGCACCATCCGGGGGGCGGCTACCCCACTCCGGGGGCGGCTAACCCACAACGAACGCTATCGTCGAAAAGGACCGATAGGTGGCCGTTTGCTCGAATTTGAGTGGTAATCCCTGCGAATTTGAGTGGTGATCGCTGCGAAATTGAGTGGTCAGCCGCGCTACCCCGGAGTAGGCGGGCAGCCAAACCGGTCGCAATAACCGAACCCCTGGAGGCGAGGGCAAATTCACCGGGGCTATCCTCGCGGCATGGGGAACTACAGCACGGGATATTTGGCCAGGGATGAACGGCGCGAGCGCCGGAGAAGGGTTCAGCGGAAGCTGTCCTACGTTGGATTGGCGATTCTGGCTGCCGCCACCATCTTCGTCGTCACGATCGCCCTCCGCCACTGAGGCCGAAGCCTGAGGCGAGCACTCCGGCAGCCGCCGTCGCGAAACGTAACGCGAGCGCGTCGCCGTCGTGATCTGTCCTGAGCCGTAACAACTGGCTGCTGCCGGTGAATCACTCGGTGTGCTCGGATACCCTTCAACCATGGGGGCTATGGGGTGGGTTCGGCGGGTGCTGGTTGTCGAAGATCAGCCGTTCATGCGCGGGCTTGTTGCCGAGGCTTTGAGGGGCGCGGAATTCGACGTGCATGACTGTGCCTCCGCGTCAGAGGCCATATCCATGTTTGCCGCCGTCGATCCCGATGTTCTTGTGACTGACATCGACCTGGGAACCCGGCCCAACGGCGTCGAACTGGCGCACGTGGTGAAGGCGCTCTCACCGGGGTGCGCCATCGTTTTCCTGACGAACTATCCGTCGGAAGCTCCCTTTTCCGAGTTGCCGGCGGGATCAACGTTCGTCAACAAGTCGTCCCTCGACTCCGTGGACGGCCTCATCAGTGCAGTCAACTCGACCCTGGTGGAGCTTCCCGTCACGGTGACTCCCCCTGTGGAGTCTGGCGCAGCGAAGCTCGGCGCGCTGACCCGCGTGCAGTTGGATATCCTGCGCTTGATCGCGGAGGGATGGTCGAACGCTGAAATCGCCAAACAACGGGGAAGCAGCATGCGTTCCGTTGAGAAGGCCGTCTCGCGCACGTTCGAGGCCCTTGGCCTGAACCGGAATCCGGACGTCAATCCGCGGGTTGCCGCGGCCACGCTGTACTCGCGCACGTTTGGGTTGCCGGCCCCTGCCGATAGCGATCAATGAGCCGCCGCTCCCCTGTGCTCTGGGCCCGGGGTATCGGCAGTAACAATGCCTTGAGCTTCTGGTCGTGGCTTCTGACCTTGCCCTTGGCGCTGACAGTCATGAATATGTTCGCCGGGTCGGTCACGCTCGCTGGGACGGGATCGGTCCCGCTGGCTGAGGAAGCTTCCGGCACGGCCGTCGTGTTTCTGGTGCACGTGGTGCTTGGCCTTTTGGGGATACTCCTGCGCCCCTTGATCCCGGCCCGCCCGAGCCTCAAAGGCAGAATTACGACGGCGTTCGGCACCTTCGCGTTCCTGGGCGCCTGCCGCCCGCTCCTGGTGGCTTGGTCCGCACGGGCCCTGAATATCGCGGACCTGAGTGAAGATCTCTGGGCCCGCGTCCTCATCAATATCGGGGCGGCCCTGGTTTTCCTCTCGGCGATCGCGATGCTGACGGACTCCATCCGCGGGCACGCCGTGCTTGAACGCCGGCTCCGCGCTGCCCAGGCTGCGATCGAGGCCCAGCTCGGATTCGATGAGCACCGCTTGCGCTCGATCCGTTCCGACTATGTCACCGAACTCTCCACACGTCTTGACGCGGTCCTCGCTTCCCGGATGAGCGCAACCCTCCACAGATCCGAGGCTTCACGCCTGCTGCGGACCATCTCCGATGACGTCGTCCGCCCGATGAGCCACCAGCTCTTCCACGACCACACCCCTTTGCCACCTGAGACACCCCCTCCGCGGCCGCCTTCCCGCGCGGAACCCACCGAGGGACTCCCGCATTTGATCAGAGCCGCACCGATCGCATTGCCTGTGCTGCTCTTCGAATCGCTCATCGCAGTGCGACTGGTGACGGAATACGGCCTCCTCTTCCTGCTGGTTCAGGGGGTTGTGGGCGGGACCATCCTGCTCGTCGGGAACGCGGCAACCGCCCGGACGGTACGGAGGATCGCCAGTCCCCTGCGGCGAATTTCCGCCATGACCCTTTGCTACGCGGGCACGTCCGCACTTGGCGCGTCGGTGACCTGCCTCCTACAGGAGGCGTTCGGCTATGCCCAGCTCTTCTACTGGTCCGCCCTCTGGTCCTATCCGCTGACTGCGCTCACGGTGGCGCTTCTTCGAGCTGCCGAACGCCAACGACGGCGGCATGAAGTCAGGCTGGCACGCTCGCTCAACGAGCTACTCAAGCTTGCAGACCGCGCGCACCAAAAGCTGCTCCACACCCGCCGGAGGGTCGCCAGGATCCTGCACACCAAGCTGCAAGGAAACCTGGTTTCGAGCGCCCTCGCCCTGGCCGGCTCCAGAGGGAACGACGCGGAAGAGGATCTGGCCCCGCAGGACGTCAGGGACATCCTGGCGAGCGCCGTGGCTGCTGCGCAGAGTGAGATCTTGGAGGACTCGGCCGGGCAGGCGGGGCGCGGGGCAGCGAGTATCCAGGACCTGCTGAGTACCTGGGGGCGCGTGCTGAGGCTCGCGTGCGACATTGAGCCTGAAGTGTGGGCCTTGTGCGACGAGGACCCGGCCCGAGCTGAGGCAGTCATCGAGGTGCTCTCCGAGGGATTCACCAACGCCATCCGCCACGGTGAACGAAACAATGTCCGCGTCACAATGTCGGCCCACGAACCGCCCACGACACGATCGGTGGCCGACTCCGGCGCCATTCACATAAGCATCAGTTCCCCTGGCCGGCTCCGAGGCCCGGTCCGCCCCAGCCTCGGGATGACGACGCTTCAGGCCCTGTCCAAGGAAGTAACACTCAGTGCGGATGGCGAGAAAGTCGTCCTCCGGGTGGTCCTTCAATGAGTCAGCCGATGGGTCTTGGGGTTAGCAGATAGTAGTCTTAGATCCAGTGCAGCGCTGCCGCCCACATCCCCGCATTGGTAAGAGGACGGTATGACTCTTCTCCGCGATCACGAAAGACAGGCCAACCCGCCTGTTCGAAAGAAGCGTTTGTTCTTTCGCTCGTTTGCTGTCATTGCAGCCTTGGCGATCTTCTGGGCCGTTGCCGGCATCTTTCTGTATGTAGCCCCGCCAGCTGACGAACCGAAGCACGCGGATGTGCTGTTCGTGCTCGGGCCCCCGGACCAACGCATGGTCTATGCCGAACAGCTGATGCAGCAGGGGTACGCACCAACCATTGCTGTCTCGAGCCCGGTGGGGAAGGACGGCAGATTCGAAGCGGCAATATGTGGCGATCACCGGTCGTACCGGATTATCTGCTTCAACCCCGATCCGTTCACTACCCAAGGCGAAGCGCGGGCACTAAAAGACCTCTCGGATCAATATGGCTGGAAGAGCGCTGACGTCCTGACCGCCCAGTTCCACGTGACAAGGGCCCGAGTGATCGTAAGCCGCTGCTATTCAGGAAACCTGCATATGGTCGCTGACAGGATGGATGTGCCGGTGGTTTCCTTGACTGACCCAACGTATTCCTGGGCATACCAGTACCTCTACCAGACGGCGGCCTTCGTCAAGGTTGCGATCCACCCGGACTGCTGAGTCAAAAAGTAATTCCTCCAGCCTGTTTATAAAATAACTCGAATAATAGCGCCGAGGCCCATCCACAAGGAGATTCCGCGACCGCCCGGTTCGCGCGGGCGATTACCAGTTGCTCTCCATAAGATTTGCTCAATTTTAGTAAGTCGCCTTAGTAACCAAAACCCCGAACGCCCAGTACTTGATTCTTAAGGAAATTCAAACCTTACAAGCCCAACCCCTTCACGGGGCATCTCCGCAGACACGGATCTTTCGACGTATTCCCACGTCAGACCCTATTTTCAATTTCGCGGACCATCCATGCAGCTGTGCTTCGCATGCTAAGTTTCGACAAATTGTGTGTGGTTCCGCCGCTCCTGCCGCGAGTGTTCAGATTAATCGCCTCGAATGAAATACGTAGCTCAGCCCGCAGAAGCGAGTATGGACGGCTAAAAAGGCGTAATAGCTACTGTGGTTAGGGGAATCCCGCGCGCTTAGCGTTTGGACATGTCGATCTACTTGTAGGAATGCGTACTACCTCGGGGCTTCTTCAAGCTCCTGTCCACCTGCGCAGCTCTTCCTGGTCGATCAACGGTCTCCTATTAACACCATCTGGGATTGTGATCAGTCATGTACAACGAATCTGAGGAACGAGGTGCGCCGCTGGGGGGTGGCGTAAGTGTCAAACGCCGCGGCCTATTCAAGCTTGGAGCTCTCGCGACAGCGGTGACAGGTGTCTTCGCAGCTTCAAGCTTCGAGGCCGAGCGGGCCCAAGCAGCCGAGTTGTCCGGGCTGGCACAGACAGGAATCGGCACCAGTGATCTCGCCGCCAATTACGTCCTGAAATGGCAACCAAACACCGCCTACATTGTTGGTTCCCCTGTCCTCAACCCGTCCGGTGACATGGTCACGGCGAAGAGGAGTTTTACTTCAGGGGCAAGCTATAGCGCGGCCGATTGGAACCTCAGCCCAACGTACGTTCCGGTGGTTGCCACGGGGACAGGCCTTTATCGGGTTGCAGACGCTTCCGGAACTTACCCCACAACCCCTATTTTTGGGGATGCCGGAAGCATGGGATTCGCTGGTTCAGGTTCGCCGTCTGGGATTGCTGGCGGACTGGGATGGTACAAGCGGTTCGGCTTTGCCTCGCCCGGCAGTCCAGTGCTCAAGACAACGCAGGGCCTCTTCGGGAACACGCTCTACTACGGCCCAACCACCGATGACAGCGCAGAAGGCGGTTCGTCTACGACATATCTCAAAGACGACGGCAACATTGGCTGGGCGCAGGCGAAGCCGGTAATTGGCTGGGAAGCCAATGTTCGCGTCGAGGGCGCGGTCCAGGCCGTAGCCGGGGACACCGCCCCTGTCGGCGGTATGGGGACCCGTCTCAACGTCCTCGGCACAGCGCACGTCGCCTCCGGGTATGGCTTCAAGACCTCCACCCAAACCGACCCCGGCGCAACAGGCAGTATTGACAAATACGTAGCCTATTGGCAGCAAGTAGCGTCCGGTGCCGCAACCGCTTTCGGTGTGTATGTCATTGATCCAGCAAATTCCGAAACCCAACTCAGTGTAGGTCGCTCCGCTGGCACTGCATTCAAGGCCAAATATGGAGGCGACAAGGACGGATCGACGTCGCTAGTTCAAGTTGGGCAGCCCACCGCGAGCTATGGCACACTTTCCGGCGCATATACCCTGACAACCACGCCGCAGACACTTACCACTAATCATGGTGCGACCCTTCCAGCTGGCGGCGGCACGTTCATGTTGGACTCATCTAGTCGGACCATCGTCGCCTACACTGCCTTCTCAGGAGCGACCATAAGTGGCGCTGTCATTGCCTCAGGATCATTCGCAACCACTAATGGTCAGCTCATGCTCGACCCAACAACACCGAACACGACGGCGTTGCGCATCAATGCTCAGAAAGGGCAGGCGAAAAACCTTACGGAATGGTTTGACAGCGGGTCAAACCTCCGCGTCCGCGTCAACGCCCAAGGCAACTTGGTCACCCAAGGAACTAGTTTCTTCGCCGCCAACGGATCCGCAGCCACTCTCGCATCAATGAACGGTGCTACCGGAGCTATTACCCCCGGAACAACGGCTGGCCTGGGTTCAGGGATGTACTCGGGAAACGGCGCGCCCAACGTGGTCGGGTCAGTCGCCGGGGACTATTACTTCCGAAAAGACACTCCTAGCACCGCAAACCAACGCATTTATGTTGCGACTGCGGCTAACACGTGGATAGGAATAGCGTGAGGCAAGCGGAAATGTTCGGATCATCGACGTCCTAAACATCCGGATACCTTCGCTGACCCTACAAATCCGCCAGCACCGTCCCAGGGTTCTCGATCGCGTCCGCAACATACCGCAGGAAACCCGCAGCCGTCTCGCCATCACAAACGCGGTGGTCAAATGCCAGCGTCAACTCGGTGACCTTGCGGACTGCAAGCTGGCCGTCCACCACCCAGGGCTTGTCGATAATGCGGCCCACACCGAGCATGGCAACCTCGGGGTAGTTGATGATCGCAGCGGATCCGTCCACTCCGAACACTCCGTAGTTGTTCAGGGTGAAGGTGCCGCTGGCCAACTCCGTCGGAGTTGCCTTGCCGTCGCGTGCGACGGCAGTGAGCCGACGGATTTCGGTATCGAGTTCGCGGGCGTTCAACAGATGGGCGTTACGGACTGAGGGAACCACGAGTCCGCGGTCCGTCTGTGCGGCGAAGCCAAGGTTGATGCCGTCGAATGCGATGATCTCCTGCATCACACCGCCGGCCGTATCCTCGGCCGTGACAAACCGGGTGTTCAGCTCGGGGAATTTTTTTAGTCCGGCTGTGACAAAACGAGCGATGAACGCGAGCAGGCCGGGAGCGCCGTGCGGATCGCGCTTCTTGAGTTCTGCACGCATCTCAAGGAGCGCGGTAGCGTCAACGTCCACCCAGACAGTTGCCTCTGGGATCTCGGAACGGCTGCGGGTCATGTTGGCCGCAACAGCTTTACGTATCCCACGGACCGGAGTGCGCGATGCCACGGTCAAGCCGGTACGGGCGTCCTGGACTCCGGTGGAAGGCTGGACTCCGCTGGAAGACTGCGTAACGGCGGGCACCTCAACGGGAGCGGTCTCGCGCGTGGCCCCTCCGATGGCGGCCTCAATATCGCGGCGCAGGATGAGCCCGCTCTCCCCCGAGCCAGGCACGGCGTCCAACGAGACTCCATGGTCCCGGGCCATCTTGCGCACCAATGGGGAAATCACGGCGGAGAGCTTCCCTGGGATCCGCGTACGGGACAACGAGAGTTCGGCAAAGTCGGGCTCCGAGGTCACAGCAACGGCAGACCCACCAGACATCTTCCGCGGCCGGGTACGGCGGGCTTCGCCGCCTCCGGATGTGCCGTAGCCAATGAGGACGTTCCCGGATCCGGCTTTCTCTTCGGTCCGGTAGGTCTCGGCAGCGACGGCCACCGCGGGCGCCGCAGGGACCTTTTCTTCCGCAGGCTCAGGCTCAGGCTTAACAGCAACCGAAGCACCGACAGGAGCCACCGAGATCAGCGGCTTCCCAACGTCCAGCGTCTGGCCGGCTTCACCGTGCAGCACGGCGACTATGCCTGCGTACGGCGAAGGCACCTCCACCATGGATTTGGCGGTTTCAACCTCAGCGATCGGCTGATCCACGCGGATCTCGTCGCCCACGGCCACAAGCCAGTTGACGAGTTCAGCCTCGGTGAGGCCCTCGCCCAGGTCCGGCAGCAGGAACACCTGCATTTCTGTGCTCATGGTCAGTTCTCCCATTGAAGGTCGTCAACGGCGTCGAGGATGCGGTCGACGCTCGGCAAGTAGTAGTGCTCCAGCTTCGGAGCCGGGTACGGGACATCGAAGCCGGTCACGCGGCGGATGGGCGCGGCCAGATAATGGAAGCAGCGCTCCTGCACCCGGGCCACGATTTCGGAGGATACGGAAGCGAATCCGTGAGCCTCGGCGATGACAACAGCTCGGCCGGTCTTGCGCACCGATGCGCAGACTGTTTCGTCGTCGAAGGGCACGATGGAGCGGACATCAATCACTTCAAGGCTGCGGCCCTCTTCAGCCGCCGCAGCCGCGGCGGCAAGTGCGGTCGGGACCGAGGGGCCGTAGGCAATGAGCGTTGCATCAGTGCCGGGGCGCGCGACGGCGGCGCGGCCCTCGCTGCTGGATCCTGTCGCAGCATTCGCGGCGTGTTCGGCGCGCAGGGCGCCCAAATCTACCTGGTCTTTGGACCAGTAGAGCTTCTTGGGTTCCATGAACATGACGGGATCGTCGGAATCGATGGCTTCGCGAAGCATGCGGTAGCCGTCCGCTACCGTCGCCGGCGTGTAGACCTTTAGGCCGGCGGTGTGGGCGTAGTAGGACTCGGACGAGTCGCAGTGGTGCTCTACGCCGCCGATCCCGCCGGCATACGGGACGCGGATGACCATGGGCAGCGTGACGGCGCCCTTGGTTCGGTTGTGCATCTTGGCGACGTGGCTGACTATCTGTTCGAAGGCCGGGTATGCGAAGGCGTCGAACTGCATCTCAATTACGGGCCGCATTCCGTTCATGGCCATACCTACTGCCATGCCCACGATGCCGGACTCGGCCAACGGGGTATCGAAGCACCGCTGCTCTCCGAATTTGGCCATGAGGCCATCGGTGATCCGGAAGACGCCACCGAGGCGACCAACGTCTTCACCGAATACCAGGACGGACGAGTCGGCCTCCATGGCGTCCGCCATCGCGGTGTTGAGGGCCTTGGCCATGGTGATGGTCTGCGGGCCGGAGGCTTCGGCGACTGCGGCTGCGCTGGCTGCCGCACTGGCGGTGGCAGAGCTGACATCACCGATTGCGGCGTGCTCGGTGGCCTCAGAGGATGTGGTGACGGCGGGGCTCATTTGCCTGCCTCCTTCTGGCTGGATGCCTCACGGGCGAGTTCGTCGGCGAGCAAGGCGGACTGCTCCTTCAGTTGCGGAGTGGGTGTGGAGAAGACGTAGCGGAAGAGGTTCTGCGGGTCGACCGGGACGTCCTCCCCCAAGCCTTCGCGAAGCTGCGACGCAACGGCTTCAGCCTTTGCCGCGATTCGTGTCGAGCCGTCGTCGTCGAGGAGTCCTCGGCCGGTGAGATAAGACGTCATGCGGCTGATGGGGTCCTTGGCAGTCCACTCGGCCACTTCGCTGTCCTGCCGGTAGCGGGTGGCGTCGTCGGCGTTGGTGTGGGCCTGCATGCGGTAGGTGTGGGCCTCGATCAGGAGCGGGCCGGAGCCTTCACGGGCCAGTTTCACCGCCCGGTCCAGAACGGCAAGTAGCGCGACCAGATCATTGCCGTCAACGCGCTCACCGGCCATGCCGTAACCGACGGCCTTGTGCGCCAGCGACGGTGCCACGGACTGTTGGCTCAGAGGCACAGAGATCGCGTACTTGTTGTTCTGTACGAAGAAGATGACAGGCAGGTGGAAGACCGCGGCGAAGTTGAGAGCTTCATGGAAGTCCCCTTCGCTCGTGGCACCGTCGCCGCACATTGCCAACACCACGGTGTCTTCGCCGCGAAGTTTGGCGGCATGGGCAACTCCGACGGCGTGGAGCAGCTGGGTGGTCAGCGGCGTGCACTGAATGCCGACCTTGTGCTTGGTGGGGTCGTAGCCGCCGTGCCAGTCGCCTCGGAAGATCGTCATGGTCTCCACCGGGTCCACTCCGCGGGACATGACCGCCACAGCGTCGCGGTAGGTGGGGAACAGCCAGTCGCCTTCGCGGAGGCACAGAGCAGCCGCTACCTGGCAAGCCTCCTGGCCGTGGCTGGACGGGTAAACGGCCATGCGGCCCTGACGGACGAGGGCGGAGTTCTGATCATTGACCCGTCGCCCGACAACCAGTTGCTCGTAAGCCGCCATGAGTTCGGCATCGCCGGGGATGGGATATTCGTGACCGGGTTCGGTACCCTGTTCAGCTTCAGGCTTGAGCACGCCAGAAGGATCGACCATCTGGATCTGATGGCGGGCAGGCAGCATATAGTCTTCCACGCTGATTCCGAACTTGCGCCGCACTTCAGAAGCTTGATCGTTTGCTTCGGTTTCGTCCGGCCGAGCGTCAGCAAGACCCTGGGCCTCATGGTCCGCGGAGATCGTCATTGGTCCGTCCTTCTGTATCCACTATTTGTCACCAGTATGTTCCCTAGCGAAGTTTCGTATCCAGCTCTGGCCAGAATCGTGGAAAAGCTTGCCAGAAACCTATAGTCTGGAAGACAAATCGCAAATGTGAGCTGGCTAACGGGCCCACACTGTGGACGAATTGGAGATGCGATGGCCGAGGTCGAAACCGACCAAGCAGAAGTTCCTCTTGACCAAGTGGATAGGGACATCATTGCCGAGCTGACACGGGACGGCCGGATGTCCGTGACCCACGTAGCTGAAAACGTCCACATCAGTCGAGCGCATGCATACTCGAGAATTTCCCGGCTGACGGGCGAAGGCGTGCTCACTAAGTTCACCGCACTTGTGGACCCCATCAAGGCCGGCTTGAAGTCATCGGCCTACGTCACGCTCAAGGTGCAGCAGCACTCGTGGCGCGAGCTCCGTGAAGAGCTTCGGCTCATTCCGGAGGTGCAGCACATCGCGCTTGTCGGCGGCGATTTCGACGTCATCCTGCTGGTCCGCGCCACTGACAACATTCACCTTCGCAGGGTCATTTTCGACCAGTTGCAGTCGATGCCGGGCGTGCAGGATACGCAGACGTTCCTGGTGTTCGAGGATCTGGATACGCGGTAGGACCACGGCTTGAGGCATATTCAGGGAACGCTACGTGCGAACTCCAAGGCCGTTCAACCTACGTCGTTGGACAGACACACGTTGTCGCGGGAGCGCAACAAGCAGGACGAGTCAGCTTAGTCTTTCCCCGCATACGAAGGGCGATGATCAACATGCCAGCTCCTCCGACAATTCCAAGAGCACCAAGCATCGTTGACAGGCCTTCGACGTAGTCTTCAATGGACATCGAGCGCTACCGAGACAGCGCCAGGTAGACCACTCCGGCCGTTACCAGCAACAAGACAATCAAACCGCCGAACTTGAACCGTTTCCGGGTGGCCTTTCGATATGGATTGATGTCCACGTACGGCAAAGCGTCCTCCACTTTTGATGTTCCTGAATGTCCCGTGAATAAGTATCGGCGATGAACCGCTCGACGTAAGGGATTCGGAACATGTTGTCCCTAAGAAGGACTCGCCGAACCCATCAGGAGCTGGGCTGAACAGAGGATTTCTCCCCTTGGGCTCTTCGACTCCGATAGCAGGCTCATGAATCACCACGGTGAACGGTCAAATGAAACTTGCCGAAAACTCAAGCGCCCCCGAAGTCTTTGCCACCTTCTGGTGCGAAGATCTCTCCTTAGAACAAATAGACCGATCGTGCCAGCGACTGGAGTCGTGCCCAGTCTGCTCGTCTCCTACTTGTCCAGCCGGGCGCGCGGGAACGAACGGGCCTGCCTAATGTCATCTGGTTTCATGACATAGTCAAGAGCATCCAAGGCCCCAGCATCGTTTGAACCCTGTATCCCGGAGCTGGTCGACGGACCGGCTTTCGAGTCACTTGAAGCGCTTGCGTACTCCCCGCCGTAATAGCTGTATGCGTAGGAATCTGGGCCCTTAATAGGAACCCGATTAAGGACCACACCGAGAAGCTTCGCGTCAACCATCTTGAGCGCGTCCAGGGACTTCCGCAAATCGTGATGCTTGATCTTCTGAGAACCGATTACGATCACAACACCTCCAACGTGCTGGGACAATACGGCTGCGTCTGTGACCGGAAGGAGCGGAGGAGCGTCAACGATCACTGTGTCGAATGCATGTTCCAATCTCGTAATGAGATGTTTCATCTCTTCGGAGCCCAAGAGTTCACTCGGATTCGGCGGAATCTGGCCCGAAGTAAGCACAAATAGATCATCTTCACCCCAAGGTTGGATTAGATCATTTACGTCGGCAGCTCCCACCAGAGCAGTTGTTAGACCTGCATTTCTATCTAGGCCCAAATAATCATGAACCATGGGGCGCCGAAGATCTGCATCTATGAGACACACCGTTTGCCCCGCCTGGGACAGAGCAATTGCCAGGTTAGTCGCCGTCGTACTCTTTCCTTCTCCCGGAAGGGACGACGTGATCAACACGGTCTTCGCTTGCCCGGCTACATTGGCAAACTGAAGGTTTGTACGCAGCTGACGGTATGACTCGGCCCTTGGGCTCTGCGGGCCAGATTGAGTCAGGAGCGGCTTTCGAACTGCGTCAGCATGGAACGCGATCCCGCCGAGAACTGGAGCGTCAGTAATTTTGCGAAGGTCGGCTTCTCCTCGAATTCGAAAATCCAGGTTCGTCCTGAGAACCGCAGCGCCGATACCCAGAACTAGTCCCAGAGCAAGGCCTAGCAAGAGATTCAACTTCGTATTGGGCGCTGAGGGTTCCGAAGGGGCTTCGGCGGGCGTGATGATTGAAAGGCTGACTGGCGATGTACCGCCAGTTTTCGGTTTCTCAAGCAGGTCGATCGCCTTGATGAGACTGTTGGCGACAGATTGCGCGGTTGCGGCCGCCTGCACCGGCGATGTGTCCGAAACCGAAATGTTGATGAGGACTGTGTTGACATCCGTACTCGCTTTTACGTGTTTAGCGAGTTGATCAGCGGTGACCTTCAAACCCAACGCGTCGATCGCGGGCTGCAGCACTACCGGAGTGGTCACTGTCTTGACGTATGACTGCACCCGAGCCTGAGTGAAGGTGTTCCCCTGCTGCAGTTCTTGCACCGTACCGGAACTCTGAATGGCCACAAAAAGTTGAGTCTCTGCGGTGTAGGTGGGCTGAATTAATACGGATGTAACGCCTCCCCCTAAGAGGCCTGCGAGCGTGAAGGCTACAAGCAATATCCAGTTTCGACGCCCAATGCGCAGATAGTCTCTTAGGTCCAAACCAGATCCCCCTGTATCGATGAATGGAGCCCTGCCGGATGGCATGCCACCATAACTGCTCAATTCTTGCGGTTACGGCAATTGTAGCTGTTTGGAAGTGTTGCGGATTACGGTCCAAGCTCGCCAGAAGACCTTCACGAGCTCGTCGCCGACCATGAAGAGGAGCCCTAAACACTGTCGACGACCAGAACTCGCCAACGACGACAGATGGAAGGCGACGGTTGGAGATGAGACTCCGGAAACTTGTCAACGCGTTGTTCACGTGTTCCCCTATCTGAGCGTTGCAGATCCGTACTCTGCAGCAAGACCTCACCGAGCTCCGCCCCCACCACGACGCCCACGGTCATACCCCTACCGATGAGATCCCGAGGAGGCAAGGAGGGTCGACTTATAGATATCGACTATCCGACCTACCATCGCATCCCGCGTGTACATTGATAGATCACGCTTTGCCAACTCCGCTCGCTTGGCCGCCAAGAATGACGGATCACGAACTATCCTGGACAGCGCCTCCGCAAGTGACTCGACCAAAGCACCAGGATCAATGTCTACGGTCCCAGCACCGGAGAGCTCTGATAGCGCGCCTCGCCCAGTCAAGAGAGCAGGAGTCCCGCGCACAAGGCTTTCGAGAGCAGACAATCCCATGGTCTCTGGAACTATCGATGGCATCACGGTCGCTTCCGCCATCGAAACTAGATCCAACAAATGCCCTCTATCAATTACTCCCAAGTACTCAACACTTGGGTCACTTGCCACTGCCGCGCGAACAGACGGTTCCAGAGAACCTCCGCCGACAACAATCAGTTTGTAGTCTTCTTTGGTTACCAAACCGGTCCAAGCATCCAAAAGCTGCCCCAAACCTTTGGACTCGTGGAGTCGGCCGGCATACAGCACAAACTTCGAACCGTTAGCGGGAGATTCAGACACCAGGACTGTCTCGGGAGAATTGGCGGGGACCCCCCAAGGGACAACGGTCATCCGCTCTTCCGGAATGCCCGATTCGACCAACATCTGGCGCAGAAAGCTAGACGGAACTATAAACTGATCTACAGAATCTATGTACCTACTCTTGTAGATCACTTGCTCCGCAGCACACACCACCGATGCAATTGCACTCCCCTTGACGCAACGGTTCAGAACGGCTGGCAGCGCAAATTTTCGTCCCACGCAGTCAGTGCAGATCTGAGAATCGCGGTATAGCGAGTAGCAAGGAGCGACCAACTTGTAGTCATGCAGGGTCATTATGGAAGGAACCGACGAAATATCAAGCACGGATGGACTCAACTGGTGGTAGATGGAGTGATAGTGCACCAAGTCCGGTTCAAACTTCTCAATGGCAGCGGCAAGAGCCTCTCGCGCAGCTGAGTTCCAGAATAGCGAACCGACCGATCGGACTTTTGCCGCCAGACCACGCGCTCGAGCATCGAATCCATCACCGGGTACATCCTCCGAACTAAACAACTCCACTCGATGTCCAAGTTCAGAAAGGCCCGCAATCAAATCTAGAATATGCGACTCAACGCCGCCGTGAAACTCCCGATACTTCGAGACCATTAGTATTCTCACCAAAGTCCCCTTTCACTCGATCAAAACCGAACAGACAAATCACGGCAGCGAAAAGAAGATTTGGTTTCGCTCCGACGTAACTATAAACAGACATCAGAATATACGCCGAAAAATAATAAGCCCACACCAAATTGGCCAAATTCAATCTAAACAACCCGCGAGATCGAAATATTTCAAGAAGTATCCCAATCGCAACGGCGCCTACTATGACCCCCGCGAGACCCCAATCCAGGTACAACCCTCCAAAAAGAGTGGGCGGCAACCCGCCAACCTGATCAGGTTGTCGATCGAGCAAAACTGTTACAAGTCGATCCGACGGCATAACCTGAAATCCGAGAAAATTCTGTAGATCGGCCCAAAAGAACTGTCCGGAAAGGAAACTTTCGTGAATGGATTCTCGGGCCGCCGACATTACCCGAGGTCCGGTCTGAAGTGAAATATCCAAAGCGCCGAACCAGGAGTCTTGTTCCCGGGTACCCAAATACGCAAGGCTAGCTTGACTGCCATTTGATCCAAGTGTTCGCGCATAACCAAAAGCTCCAATAACCCCAAAACCAGCAGCCGCAAACAACAAAATTGTCCTGAATCGCGGTCTAAAGAAATCGACGCTGAGCAGTCCGATGGCAATAAGCGGGACAATGAATAGTGATCTCCCTCCACTCAGAAAAAGAAAAACGAGCGACAGACCACCAAGTACGAACCACTTGCGGCTTCCGCGGCCTGCACAAAGTCGGGCAAAAGCTATAATCACAACTATCTGCAGAATTGGAAGTATAATTGGCCAGAATCGACCTAGGACTCCGTAGTTGCCCGTGAATCTACTACCGTCCACGTCATTCGACAATACTGGAATTCCCCCAGTTGCATAGTTCACCACGGCGGCAGTCATTGCCAAACCCGAAATGACAATTATCCTATGGTCTCCTCTGAACAGTACCTGTCCGAATTTCGGCTTGGATTCGAGGGTATAATCACTCTTAAATCGAAGGTTGGCGGCGATCAACGAACCGGCAAAAAGACTTATGAGCCCGATAGCGACTAGCTCATAGTCTTGACTCGTTGGGTTAATACCAAATACTGGGCCTGATCGATCAACCAGCCCAACGCCGTAGACAGCTGCTATGAGGAGAATGACCAACGCAGACGATCCTTCTAAGCCCCGACCAGCCGTTGAACGAAGGCGAAACAGACAGAAACCGCAAATTGCAATTAGAACCGCAAAGCTAACAGATGTTTCATTCGGGCCGCCAGATACGAACGGAAATAGCAAGGCAATAGCGATCGCAGTCAGGGATCCGATAAATCTCACATTAAGTCGATGAAACATATAACTCTTCAATCAGACTCGCAGTATTTTCGATCCCGAGGCCTGCTCGATGCTCGGAGAAATTGCTGTGCCCAATTAGCTCTGCTGAATCTAGGGCCTTCGTCAGCGCATGAACATCCCCGGGTTCAATCAGCACGGAAGGCGCAAGCCTGGCAATATCTGTAATGCCCGGAATGGCTGTTCCAACAACCACGCATCCTGCAGCTATTGCTTCCGCCAGGCTGTTCGGCATTCCTTCGCTGTAGCTTGGTAGTGTGAAGACATCGCTCGCCCAGTAGATTGAAGGCATTTCTTGCGGGTCAACGTGCCCGAACAATCTTATTTTGAATCCCACGGCCTGCATGGCGCTTATTTCACTTATGGCCCGCGAAGTCAATTCGCGATAAAAACCCTCATATGGTCCAACAAGCCATAACTCGCTATTGCTGGTTTTCGATCTAAGCTTCCAGGCCGACAAGAGATCTAAAATGCCCTTGTGCTCAACCAGATAACCGATAAATGTAGTAACTTTCGTCTCGGGACCCACGCCATATTTTTTTCGGGCGCTTTCCCGTCGTTCCTCGGTCCGGTCCAAAGCATGAAGGTCAACGCCATTTCGAACCAACCTGAGACGTTTCGCGGGAACGAACGCCTTCGCCTTTTC
Source organism: Arthrobacter sp. FW306-1B-F12A (assembly GCF_058781865.1). Taxonomy (NCBI): domain Bacteria; kingdom Bacillati; phylum Actinomycetota; class Actinomycetes; order Micrococcales; family Micrococcaceae; genus Arthrobacter; species Arthrobacter sp. FW306-1B-F12A. Next base: position 30,337 of record NZ_JBYSXD010000015.1, on the reverse strand, counting down.
GTAGGCTTCCGTGCTGAGCACAACTACGTAATCCGACGCCCTGAGCGACAGCCCGTACAGCCAGCCCAAGGGGACTGCCCGTAGGAACTTCCGTCCCAACACGGTCTCTGGATCATCCTCGCCGTCTCGGGTCACCTTCACAACCGTGGTGGCCGACACAAGCCGACCAGCAAGCACAGCCGGAATACTCCACCAATATGCTCCGTGAACGTGGACTGCCGTGGGGCGCCTCTTCAAAATTATCGACGCCGCGCCCAACCCCAGCGCGATGGTGGTCAGTGCTCTTTGAAGCTTGCCCGTCCCCGCGATACCCCGAAGCAGCCGAACCACTCCGAGCCCCTGGCCGAGAGAGCTTCCGACGCCCTTCTGATCTAGGGTGACTACAGCCACTTCCCAACCGCGACTAACAAGAGTCTGGCTCAGAAGCTTCGCCTGCTGTCCTGCTCCCCCATAAATTGGCGGATACTGGGAGCACACCATAACAACCGACTTATTCACGAAGTCCTTCCCTGCAATTCTTATCGAGGATCAGTCTTGCAAAAGTTCCACTGTCCCAGGTTGCGAAGACCTCCTCTCGGGCTTCCAGCCAAGCACCGTCCGGGGATCGGGTTAGCGATCTTTCAATAGCCTCGGCCCAGGCCGAGGCGCTGCCGCCCCTTACGAGTTCGCAAAGCTGCTCGGTCCTTTCCCCTAGGAGAGTCCTTATAATCTGAGAATCTTCAACAACGGGAATAACCCCGTGCCGCAGATATTCGAGTACCTTATAGCCGGCCTTCCGCTTGTTCCAAACCGTGGCCTCCAGAGGCATCAATCCTGACCAGCACCGCCTCAATGCGTGTTCTTCAACCGAAGCTGTCCATTGTTGTCTTCGAATGGATCCAGTCAAGTCCACGTCGATCGGACTGCCGACGATTAAGAATTCTAGATCCGGGAGCAGTGCAGCAACTGCTGGAAGAATCGATTCCACGTTAGAAATTGTTGACGGACTTCCGAGCCAAAGAACCGCGCGCTCTTTAGAAGCTAGATCCTCCTCGGTTTCGGGCAGAAGCGGGCTCGGTCCGGGAAAAATGACACACCTTGAATCCGAGCTCAATCCCAGGTCATTCCGTATCATCGCGTTCGAAGTCAGCACAAGATCGAAATATCGAAGACCTCGTCGTACACGCGAACTGGCCTTAGTCACTTGTCGACTGGACGAACCTGGATATCCAAGATAAATCGCGTCATCCAGATCAAAAACCATTCTGGCGCACAGCGAACGAGAAATCTGAAGAAACCACGGCGGAGGCATTACTTTCTGAAAGAACAAAACTTCAGGCCTACGAATCAGCGTTGAAAGAAATAAATAGATCGGCCAGAACCTTGACGAACTTATGATTCTTATGACCCGGTATCCAGAATGCTCGATATGGTCCAAGGGAATGTGGGCGCGAATTCGACTACTCGCAACATCTCGTGTTCCAAGCACTAGGGCAACAACGGTCTTAATTTTCACAGTTTCCCGCCTGTGGCTGCTCGACATTGCTTCCAAATTGGCCTATAGAATCGAATAAACAGTACAGACACTATGAAGAAGAACCCCAATAGTACGTTTGTCAAACCCACGTCGCTTCCTACGGTTAGGCGGGAAATTACGGAAATGCCAAAAGAAACAATAACCGAGAAGCTCGAAAAATACAGTAGGGTCCGATACGCGCCAAGCTTACGCCGTAAATGGGGCCAAATGGGAGACCGCGCAACGAGCCAGATAATCCAAAAAAGAGTGACAACCGCTCCGGCGCTGCTCGCTATTGGGACGGCAGTCAGTTCGAAGGCTTGCTGAAGCAGACGAGAGACTATGAATGTGACAACTAGTCCGATCACCGCGGCGGTCGCGACGCGTACGTAGCTACGCTCAATATACAAATATGATGTGAGTGCCCCGGTAATTGCGCATGCGATCACCCAGGGTAGTTGGCACAACAATACATCGCCGACATCTGCGGCATCCGAACTAGTGAATTCACCTCGTACGAAGAGGACACGAATTACGAGATCTTTCAACGGTAAAGCGACCAATAGAACTATCGCGGAGAACACGATCGTGGTGACGACTGTTTTGGCCATGAGATCGGCAGCGCTTTCCAAATCCTCTGATTTCACTTTGCGGGCGAGCGTCGCGTTGGCCGTAAGGGCGAGACCAAACGCCGCGAAAAGCAACAGTCCCTGGGCGAGTTTCTGTCCAAACCCCAATGTCGCGGTTGATCCCGTTGGGCCAACCACGGACAAGAATCTTTCCAATAGCGGCTGAAATTTTGACAATAGTGTGAAACCAACAAGAAACACGTAGAGGCGAATGGAAATATGGGATCCTACCCCGAATGGACCCCCTCGATTCATGGAAAATACACCGACGAAGATCATCTGGCACATGTAGCCAATAGTTAGACAGGCGCCTATCGAAGAAGGCTGTTGGGTCGTTCCGGTCAGCATAAATGAACCTAGGAGCGCCGCCCCATTGATTGCCGGACCAATTCCGGCGACCACGAAGCGTTTCCTTATGTAGGCCACGGCCAGTGGTATTGCCGTCATAGCTGCAAACAAATGGCTGGGAGCAGACCATCGGAGAATATCTGCAAGGCCAGGCTCACAGTAGTTTGCGATAAGAAGCTGGGCCAGCGTCAATACTGTGCCCAGCATGACGAATTTCGGCCAGTCGCCGAGGCCAATCTCGCGCGTTATCGGATTCTCAAGTCGTGGAACCAGTAATATTGGTACAAGCGTAAAGAAAAGCACCGTTCCGAACGTGACAATACTCCACGCCAGTTGAAAGCTGTCAGACGCGCCGGAAAGACCCATTGTCGCCGCAACTGCACTCTGGAAGACAAATCCCAAGATCACATTTAGGAGGGTCAAAACCGTCGTCGTCATGCCTGCCCTTGAGGCCGACACCGTTCGTTCCAAACTTGTCTTAACACCCACGCCAGTCACGAGTGGCTACTGAGGTCTCGAATAGTTCGAGTAGGTTGACCGCCCACCACGAATGAATCAGCGACGTCTTTGTGGATCACTGACCCTGCCGCAACAACAGCACCGTTCCCGATGCTAATGCCTGGCAGGATAGTCACGCCAGCGCCGATCCATGCGCCGTCACCGATCCTCACTGATCTAGCGACAGGTGATCCCGCACGCTTACCCCTGTCGCCGATTTCGTGAGTGCTCGTCAAAATCGTTGTCCCCGGACCGATCGCCACGTTCGTGCCAATGAAGACTTCGGCAGAAGTGTTCGCCTCGATCAAAACCCCTGCACCGATGAAGCACCCTTTTCCAATCCTCACAGTGTTGCCGGTCATACGGGTACCCCCGCATATCTCAACTCCTGGGGCGACCCGTGCGCCCCCCAACTTGAAACACAAGGCCCGAAGCCGTCTCGTGGAGTACGGAGGAAGAAGGACAGCAGCCAAGCAGTGACCAAAGGCAAGTCGCAACGCTCGAAGCTCAGAGGAAATGCTAAAACTAACCATCAATGCGTTGACCCCCAGGTACCGTAAGTAGGCTCAAGCTCGAACTTCACCTGACGAGCCACTCCTTCTTCGATTTGTACGCGGGGTTTCCATCCCAGGATCTCAGAGGATCGGCTTCCATCGGCTCCAGTACGGAGAACATCGCCGAGTTGAGCTGGATGTCGAGACAAATTCACCGGACCGCCGACCGTCGATTCGACCAGCGATATCAGTTCGTTCATAGAAATATCCCCAGAACCCCCGATATTCAATCGAACAGTTCCGTCAGGGTAGATCGAAGATGTCGCACGAACGCAAGCGTCTACGATATCGGCTACGAAAGTAAAGTCCCGCCTCTGATGTCCGTCACCATAAAGTCGAAACTCCCCGCCATCAATTGCAGACCTAATCAATCGCTGAATAGCCATGTCTGGCCGCTGACCCGGGCCGTAAACCGTGAAGAAACGAAGGGCAAACACCTCGAGACCGAAGTTCGCGGCGTGCGCATCAAGAAGACTCTCCCCTGCGAGTTTGGTAACCCCGTAGGGACTCCTTGGGATCGTTGGGGTAGTTTCGTGCGTTGGGTAGGCGTGCGCGTCACCATAGACCGATGAGCTGCTGGCGAAGACAAATCTCTTAACGCCAGCCTCCCCGGCCGCAGTTGCCAACTTATGCGTGGACAGCAAGTTTTCATTGATATAGTTGTCAAACTTCGCCCAAGATGCACGAACGCCGGGCTGGGCAGCTAAATGAATAATAGCGTCAACTCCAGTCAACTCAGCCTTCGTGAGTATCGCTAAGTCCATCTCAATGAACTGGAACGATTCTTTCCCCATGTTCCAAGCGTTGTTTCGTTCTTTTAATTCGCGAGGGTAGTAATCGGTGAAGGAATCAATCCCCGTTACCTGATGACCGTCAGCTAGCAGTCGATTTACTAAATGGCTTCCGATGAAACCGGCACATCCCGTAACCATAACGCGCATGTCGTATCGCTCCGTCTTTATTCTATCTAGGGTCGGTTCTTGTTCTTTTTGCGCTCAACCAAACAAAGTAACCGATCTTGATACTTCTCTAATACTGAACTCCATGAATACAGACTCCTCGCACGCTCGATATTCGAGGTAGAGGTTGCTTCCTGAAGTGATTCGGACTCCATGAGTCGCACGATCGAGTCGTAAATATCCATCGGGGAATTAGATGTAAAAATCGAATCGTTGCCTAGAACTTCGCGATTGAACGCAGTGTCAAGGGCGACGATCGGGGCGCCCGTAGCCATTGCCTGAACCAGGGCAGGATTGGTGCCGCCGACGCTGTGGCCGTGGAAATATGCTCCCGCATGTTGCCACAATGCAAACAATCGCGCATCATCGCTAATTCTTCCGAGCCAATTGAAGTTCGGATGCTTGCGATCCAACAACTCCGCCTTCTCATCAAGTGCGCCACCATACCCCGACGCACCGACCACTACAACCGGATACTCCTTGGCAAGCCGGTCCGCTGCTTCGAAGAATTCATGAATCGTATTCTCTGGAACAAATCTTGCGACGACGAGCACGTACGATCGAGATCGCAGTTCTTCACCAAGCTCGAGGGGCGATATCTCATCCCCGCCATACGGAATAAATGTACTTTCCCTACCGAATTGAACTTTCCACCGATGTTGGATTTCTTTGGCATCCGCCACCAGTTCGTCCGCAAACTTTGCGGTGAGCCTGGCTCCCAAACGAAAGACGGTTCGGGCAAGACGTCCCCATTTCGCCCGCTCCCACTCCATGCCATCAACATTAACGAGAGTTGGAATTCCCCTGAGCTTCAGAAGAGGCAACCAGAATCCGTTAGCGACATTCATAACGAGCGCTACATCTGGCTTTGTGCGAACCGCATGCAAAACGGATGTGAGGCCGAACGAGAGGGTGCTGAATGATCGATTCTCTATCCCAAACGTAATCTTTTGACTGATTCTGGGATCTGCCTCCGCAGCAACTTCCCTTGACGCCTTACGGCGGCCGTAGACGGTAACCGTCCAGTCGCAATCGGCGAGGAAAGGTGCTAGCTTCCGAACCGCAGTTTCGAAGCCGCCGTAGTAACTTGGATAGCCTCGAGTACCTATTATTGCTATCGATTTGGTCATGCTCACCCCAATTTTATTGCTTTGCTCATCGATAATTCAGGTTGATTTCGACGTGCTCACCGGAACGTTTCCCCGCCTCGCTTTAGTCAAACCGTAAGTGTCCACCGCTACGCCGTTGCGGCTGAGTAGAGCCGCCGACCCTGACAAGTGCTCCCAGATGGAGAGGCGTGGTCTCACGGATGATGCTATCCCGCCGAAGGACATGACTGGAACCGAGCGGGAAGTGTGTGTCAGCCTGGGGAGGCTTGGCTTACCGTTGACATTCTCGACCCGCACTGCCCGGATCAGTGCGACGGCACTGATAGAATTTGCAGCCATTCGCCTTCTTCCGTAGATCGAGGCAATCAAGCGACTCCGGCGGGGCGGGGGATCAGGTTTGGGTCTGGGCGCTGTTTGAGATTAATTTTGTCCCTGGTTCGCAACATTAGAGGTGGCATCCCGGGCGGCTGTATCCTAGGCCCGGGGACTCCCAAAAACTGAAAACGACTACATACATGGGGATGCTGGTGGGGACAGTTTCTGATTGGCGAGTAAGGACGTCTCGTACCTTGAGGGTAGTTGATGCCTTTGTGATTGTTTGGGCCGTGGCTGGCGCATACAGCATTCGGTTCGGCCTGGATTCAGGATTCAGCATCAAGGGTCAGGATTCCAGCTACTTCTGGCTGTCAATATTCCTCGCCATTACATGGTGGCTCATGCTGGGGGCGTGGAGCACAAGGCAAAGCCGAATCCTCGGCTCGGGGCCGGATGAGTACAAGCGCGTGGCGGCAGCATCCCTCTGGCTTTTCGGTTTCGTTGCGATTTTCTCTTACGTCTTCCGTGTAGAAACCGCCCGGGGGTATGTCGGAATCGCTTTACCTGCCGGACTTGTTGGACTCCTCCTTGCGCGATGGTTACTTCGCCAGCATCTGAGCGTCCATCGCCAGAAGGGCCGACGAATGTCTCGGCTCATGTTGCTAGGAAGTCCGAGCGCGATCGTTCACCTTGCCGCGACCCTAGTGCGGGAGAAACATGCCGGCTATATGCCCGTTGCCGCTTACACGCCCGGCGACTCATCGCAATCGCACGAATTGACAGGTGTCGGGCTGCCCGTGCTTGGCCATGAGTCGGAGACGAAGGCAATACTTGACGCGATCGGGCGATGCGAAGCTGACGCCGTGGCCGTGACGGCGGGGGTCCTTCTGCATCCAAGGACCCTCCGCCAGCTCGGTTGGGAATTAGCGGAACGGAATGTCGGGCTGATTATGGCCCCTGCCCTTACTGATATAGCAGGACCGCGTATTCACACACAGCAAGTCGCTGGGCTCCCGCTTATTCACGTCACAACGCCTACGCTCGAAGCCGGGCAGCGTGTCGCCAAACGACTGTTCGACATTGTGGTTTCCGCGGGGCTGGTTGTAGTGTTTTCGCCTCTGCTGGCGGTCCTAGCCCTCCTGGTGAAGCTCGATAGCCCCGGCCCGATCCTGTTTAAGCAGGAACGCGTGGGGTTTGAGGGCACTCCATTCAAAATGCTCAAGTTTCGTTCCATGGTTGTCGATGCCGAAGCGCGGCTCGCTGAGCTGGCACACCGGAATGACGGCAACGGGATCCTCTTCAAAGTCAAGAACGATCCACGCATTACGCGTACTGGACGCTTCTTGCGAAGATACAGCCTGGATGAGCTCCCTCAGCTATTCAATGTTGTTTCCGGGTCCATGAGTTTGGTGGGCCCGCGGCCGCCCTTACCGCTCGAGGTGGAGGCCTACGAACAGGATGCGCGTCGACGGCTTCTGGTCAAGCCTGGAGTGACCGGGCTGTGGCAGGTAAGCGGAAGGTCCGATCTCTCCTGGCAGGACTCCGTACGGTTGGATCTTTACTACGTGGAAAACTGGTCTCTGGCCGGGGACTTGATAATTTTGCTTCGCACTGCCCGTGCCGTCTTGGGCGGCGACGGCGCCTACTAATTAGGCCGTGTTGGACCGTGACGCAGAAACGACCCTCTGGGGGAAGGCAACATAATGCGCATTTCAGTTATTGGCTGTGGCTATCTCGGGGCTGTGCACGCAGCTTGCATGGCCAAACTTGGCCACGAGGTGGTCGGAATCGACGTGGACGAACGAAAGATCAGTGCCCTATCGGCAGCCCGTGCCCCGTTCTTCGAACCCGGTTTGGACGAACTCCTTAGCGACGTGCAGGGGACGGGAAGGCTGTCATTCACCACTGACATGTCGAAGACTGCTGGGAGCATCGTCCATTTCATTTGTGTGGGGACACCCCAGAAGAAGGGCGAAAATGGCGCCGATCTGCGCCACGTCGATGCCGCAATGGAGGCGCTCCTTCCGCACATAAGACCCGGCGACCTTGTGGTCGGCAAGTCCACTGTCCCGGTGGGGACCGCTTCCCGTCTGGCTGACCTCTTGTCCGAATATCAACCCAGCGCTCACCTCGTTTGGAATCCCGAGTTCTTACGCGAGGGGCACGCCGTCAAAGATACTCTTTCCCCAGATCGTCTGGTCTACGGCGTCGAGGAAGGCTCGGAAGACCACCCCGCCGTCACCATTTTGGACGAGGTTTACTCCGGTCCGCTGGCAGATGGCACCCCCAGATTGGTCACAGACCACCCGACAGCCGAACTCGTCAAGGCAGCAGCCAACTCCTTCCTCGCCACCAAAATTTCGTTCATCAATGCCATGGCGGAGGTCTGCGAAGCAGCAGGCGCGGACGTCACTAGTTTGGCAGACGCTATCGGCATGGATGACAGGATCGGCCGAAAATTCCTTAACGCCGGAATTGGTTTTGGTGGTGGATGCCTCCCCAAGGACATCCGGGCATTCATGGCCAGGGCCGGCGAACTCGGCGCCGATCAGGCCCTGACCTTCCTGCGAGAAGTGGATTCGATCAACATGCGACGCCGCACGCGTGTCGTAGAACTTACCCGCGAGCTTTGCGGTGGAAGCCTGCTCGGTCACCGCGTCACCGTGCTCGGTGCTGCTTTTAAGCCCGAGAGCGACGATGTCCGGGACTCGCCGGCCCTGAGCATCGCCGCCCAACTCCAGCTTCAAGGTGCCGTCGTGACGGTAACTGACCCGAAAGCCCTGGAAAACGCCGCCAAGCGATTCCCTGAACTGCAGTACGAATCTGATTTGGATACAGCGATCGCAGGAGCCGATACACTCCTCCTGCTCACCGAATGGCAACAATACAAGGAACTCGACCCATTTGAAGTGAGCAGCGGCGTTGCCGGTCTCCGGATCTTGGACGGACGAAACGTGCTGGACGCCGCAAAATGGCGTGCTGCCGGATGGCAGTACCGTGGACTCGGAAGGCCCTAGGCGTGACGGAAAACGAACTGTCCGATACCACCCCGAACGAACCCGAGCTGCGTCGGGGCAGGGGGAAATCCCAAGCAAGCAAGCGCCGTCGTCGCCAGTTGACAGCCGGAATTTGCCTTGGGGCCTGTCTGGTGGTTGCCGGCGCCGCCGCCCTATGGCTTGGTGCTAAGGCTTCCACCATCCAGACCGAGCTCGAAGCATCCACCCAGTTGGTGCCCAAACTCAAAGAAGACATCCTCCAGAACCGCCCCGCAGATGCCACGGCTTCTGCCGACGAGCTTCGGCGCCACACTGCGGCGGCCCGCGACGCTGCCTCCGATCCGCTCTGGTCTTTGGCGTCGGCCACCCCGTGGCTCGGCGCGAATTTCTCGGCCACTGCCGAAATTGCCCGTTCAGCCGACGACGTAGCCTCGCTGGGCGTCACACCCCTTGTAAAGGTTTACGATTCCCTGAAATGGGACAAGCTGATGCCGAGCGCAGGCGGCACCGACCTGGAACCAATCCGCAAGGCAGCCCCCGCGGTGTCCTCCGCCGCTCAAGCCGTGCGCGCATCTGCGCAGCGCCTGAACGGTATCGATGCCGGCGGCCTGCTCCCGCAGATCGCTGGGCCACTGATACAAGCCAGACAACAACTTGGCTCTGTTGTGGACGAGTTGGACACGGCGTCCGACGCCGCGGGACTAGCTCCGGGCCTGTTGGGCTCCGATAAGCCGCGGCACTACCTGCTGCTGGTCCAAAACAACGCCGAGGCCCGAGCCACGGGAGGCATCCCGGGCGCCTTGGTCGTCCTTACCGCCGACAAGGGCAAAATCAGCCTTTCCGCCGAAACCAGCGCTACGGAACTTGGCCGTTTCACCCCTCCGGTATCGGTGGATGAAGAGCAACAACGCATCTATACGGACCGTATGGGCACCTTCATGCAGGACGTTAACTTCACCCCAGATTTCCCGACGGCTGCCACCACCGCGTTGAAGATGTGGGAACAGAAAAAGAGTGAACAGCTGGACGGAGCAATTTCGATCGATCCAGTGGCTCTGGGCTACATCCTGGACGCCACAGGACCTGTCAGCCTTCAGGACCCGCAGATGCTTGCCCTAACTGGAGGGAAACTTCCGAACCAGCTTTCCGGCAAGAATGTGGTAAAAACCCTACTTTCCGACGTATACGCCCAAATCAAAGATCCAAAGGCGCAAGACGCTTACTTTGCAGTGGTGGCCAAGGAAATCTTCGGTGCTCTCTCCTCCGGCAAGGGCGATGCCAAAAGCCTGCTCGCCGGAGTAGGGAAAGGCGTAGAAGAACACAGGGTCCTGCTCTGGTCGGCAGATACCACCGAACAGTCCGTTCTCGCGAAGTACACGCTTAGCGGCTCAATATCCGGCCCTAGCGTGCCCGCTGCCCAATTCGGCGCTTACTTCAATGACGGTACTGGCGCGAAAATGGACTACTACGTGAAACGCACTGTTCGGCTTGTCGAGCAATGCACGGCTGCCGATGGTTATGCAACAGTCAAGGTTCGAATCACAAGCACTAATACGGCTCCTGTTGACGCGGCCACATCGTTACCGGCATATGTTACAGGCGGTGGAGCTTACGGAGTCCCGCCCGGTACTGCACAAAGCAACGTGATCGCGTACGGGCCTTCCCAATCCCTGGTTGAAACTGCCACGCAGGACGGGAAGACTGTTCCGTTTGGTGCGCAGCGCCACGACGACCGACCAGTTGGCACACTCTCCGTACGGCTGGCCCCTGGACAGAGCAGTACCGTGGAATTCACTTTCGGAAAAATCGTCCAGCATAGCCAGCCTGAAGTGGTGGTCACGCCAACTATCCAGCCCATTGACAAAGTGGTTCTCACGACCGAATCAGAAACTTGTGGAGCCCTCGGATAGACAGGGTGTTAACCCTTTGTAACGAGTTTGGATTTACTTTGCAGTAAGCACCCTTAGGGTGGTAGCTTCTCTCTTGGGTAGGTCTCAGATTTCAGTTCACGTGTTCGTGGTGGATGAAATCACATCACCACAATGAATTTCGCAGCAGGTCTCAAGCACATACCAAAGGTCTCAGGGGGACAAAAATTGAAGAAATCACTTGCAGCGCTCGCGCTTGCGGGCACCATCGCTCTCGCCGCTTCGGCTCCGGCAATGGCCGTCGATTACCCGGCACCGGTCCCGGGCACCGTTTCTAGCGCGACTGTAACGGTGGGCGGATCCGTCGTATTCTCCGGAGGCGGCTTCACGCCCGGCGAAACCATCACTGTCACAATCACATTTACTGCCGCTCCTCAGGGCGCAGCAGCACCCGGCACCAGTGGCGGCCTCGCCTTGGCCGTACCCGGCGCCCTTCACCTGGCACCCACAACGGTGACCGCTGTTGCCAACAGCTCCGGCGCTTTCTCCACCAACGTTACGCTGACTGCTGCAGGCACCTACCAGTTGACCGCTGTCGGCGCGACCTCCGGCCACAGCGTCACGTCGACCGTGGTTGCTGCAGGAGTTAGCGGCGCAGGTCTTGCAAACACCGGTGGCACCGGGCTTGCCAACACCGGCGGTACCGGTTTGGCCAACACCGGCGTCGACTCCAGCCTGATCCTTTGGGGCCTGGTTGGTGCTGGCGCACTCGTAGCCGGCACGGCCTCCGTAGTGGTGGTTCGCCGCCGCGCAAAGAACGAAACCGTAGCCGCAGCCTAAACGCACAACGAAAAGGAGGGGTTGTTTCCGGTGATCCGGAAACAACCCCTCCTTGCTTGCGCCTACGGTAACTTATGAACATGGGGAGACATTGGCGACGCCGCAAGCGGCTGAGCTTCAGGGTGGAGTTGCCAGCGATTCCAAGAATTCCAGCGATTCCGAGTGCGGCCTGGCCAATCATTTTTCTGATCCTGCTGGCCGCGATTTCCTTCGGCCTGGCTGCCTTCGCCCTGCTACGTCACTCGTGATTATGACTCTGGGTGTTAACTTGTAAAACACAGGTGTCACGCGCGCCTGCCTGCCAGCCAGCCAGCCAGTGAAAGAGCTATACCTTTGGAATCGCCCCACCCCGTTCGGATACTGACCGTTTGCACCGGCAACATCTGCCGCTCCCCCGTAGCCGAACGCTTGCTTCAGGCAGGCCTGGACCAGGTTCTTCCCGGCGGCTTCGAAGTCCGCAGCGCCGGCACCCGCGCCATGGTTGGAAGCCCCATTCAGCCGCTGTCAGCGGACATCATCCGCACGTATGGCGGCACGCCCGATGACTTTGCCGCGCGCCAGCTCACTTCAAAGATCCTCAGGGAATCGGACCTGGTACTCACCATGGCGTCCCACCATCGCGGGGAAGTTCTGCAACTGGACGCCTCCCTGCTCAAACGGACGTTCACCATCCGCGAGTTCGCACGGATGGTGACCGCCCTTGAAGAACGAGCCGACCCACCGCCGTCGGGCTCTGACTACACCCAACTATGGCGAGAACTGCCGGCACGGGCATCCTCAGTCCGCCACCTCGTCCTCGCGGCGAACTCCTCGGACAACGACGTCGCGGACCCCTACAAACAGGGCGCCGAGGCGTACCTGCGGATGGAAGACGAGCTGGCCCCGGCCATCCTCAGGATTCTGCGCTACGCGCGTCTAAGCATGCAGCCGTCCTAGCCGAGGAAGCCTTTCATCCAGGTTTTGAGGTCTTCACCGAATTCGGCGCGCTCGGACGCCAGGGTGATGACGGCCTTCAAGTAGCTGAGCTTGTCTCCGGTGTCATAGCGACGTCCGCGGAAGACCACCCCGTAGACGCCCGTGCCTTCGCCGTTGCCCTTCGCGAGGGTCTGAAGCGCGTCGGTCAGCTGGATCTCGCCGCCGCGCCCCGGCCCGGTCTCTTCGAGGACATCGAACACGGCCGGGTGCAGGACATAGCGGCCAATGACGGCCAAGTTCGAAGGAGCCTCTTCCACGGAAGGCTTCTCCACAAGGCTGTTGACCCGGACGTAGTCCTCCCCCGCAATGGGTGTAATGTCGGCGCAGCCATACGCGCTGATCTGCGACGGCTCCACTTCGATGAGAGCGATCACCGAGCCACCTGTCTTCGCTTGGACGTCGATCATGGTTGACAGGAGCTCCTCGCTCTCGTCAATCAGGTCATCCCCAAGAAGCACTGCAAACGGTTCGTCGCCCACGTGCTGCTTGGCGCACAGCACGGCATGGCCCAAGCCCTTCGGTTCGCCCTGCCGCACATAGTGGATAGGCCCAAGCCCGGAGGCATGCTGCACGGCGTCCAAGCGAGCTTCGTCGCCTTTCAGCTCCAGAGAGCGTTCAAGATCAGGTGCGCGATCGAAGTGGTCTTCAAGGGCGCGCTTGTTGCGGCCTGTAATCATCAGCACGTCGCTGAGGCCCGCCTTCACGGCCTCCTCAACCACGTATTGGATGGCCGGTTGATCCACCACCGGCAACATTTCCTTCGGCATCGCCTTGGTGGCAGGCAAGAAACGCGTGCCCAATCCGGCTGCCGGAATAACTGCTTTACGAACTAATCTCCCCATAGACATAGGCAAATCCTACGAATGGATTATCGGAAGCACGAATCCCTGGGGCAAGATTGCGACATTTCCGGCCAAGAAGTCGTTAGCTCCGGGCCTTGCGCACCGGGTGCTCGCTCAGGATAGACAGGCGGTTGAAGGCGTTGATGCCGATGCACGCCATGCACAGCACGCTGATCTGCTCCTCGGTGTAGACCTTCCGCGCGCGGGAGAACAGCTCGGCCGTGGGACGGGCACTGCTCATGCGCGTGATCTGTTCGGCAAGCTCCAGCGCCACCTGCTCGGCCTCATCGAAGAGGCCCACCTCGCCATGCACGGACACCAAGGAAAGCCGCTGCTCAGTCTCCCCATAGCCGATGGCGCGGCGGTGATGGAGATCCAGGCAAAAGGCACAGCCGTTGATCTGCGAAGCGCGGTAGTTCAACAACTCCAGCGTGCGGCGCGGGATCCCGGTCCTATCAGCCTCGGCAGTTACCTTACCCGCGTAGTCGGACAGGGCCTGATAAAGCCCGGGCTGTTGCTTGTCCAGGTAGCCAGCGAGTCGCGGTGTATTTTCGCTCATTCGCCGAGCCTATCGGAGAGATAACCCGGCAAAAACCACAACGGCTGTGGGAACAGCGCGGGGTCGTGAGACGGTTGTTTCATGAGGATCGATGAGCGAATCGAACAGCATTATCCGGCGCTTGGCCCGCAGGAACAGCTCGCGGCAGACACTATCCTGAACCACTTGGGTGATCTCGCCGTCTACAACGCGGCCGAACTGGCGCGCCTGAGCGGTGTCTCCAAGGCAACCGTGAGCCGCTTGTTTCGCCGCCTCGGCTTTGCCGATTTCAATGAGGTCAAGGAGCACACCAGGGCACTGCGGTCCAGCGGCGTGCCGCTCGCCACCAGGGAGTCCGACGGCGGTCTGCCGACCCACGGGGCACTGGAACAGCGGAACCTTCAGCGCCTGTTCGAGTCCATTGACGAAACACGGCTGGGCGAGGTGGCCAATCTGCTTGCGGGGGCCCGGAAGGTACTGCTGATCGGCTTCCGAAACAGCTTTCCCCTCGCGCTCCATTTGCGGCAACAGCTCCTCCAATGCCGCGACGGCGTCGGGCTGGCCCCGCAGCCAGGCCAAAGCGTAGGCGAAGAACTCGCGGGGCTCGGTCCTGCCGATGCTGTGGTGCTGCTGGGTTTCCGCCGCCGTCCAGAATCCTTTCCAAACGTCCTCAAAGCAGCTGCCGGAACAGGTGCATCCACCATCCTGATTGGCGATGCCAGCGGGCGCCGGATGGCCGGCGACGCCAAGGTGTGGATCGAGTGTCCCGTGGAAGGCGCTGGAGCCTTCGACAGTTATGCTGCGCCCATGAGCCTCCTGAGCGTCCTGGCCAACGCGGTACTTTCGGCCATGGGAAGACCAGGGACCAAACGCATCAGTGAAATCACAGGCCTTTTCGACTCGCTCGGAGAGGTTGAAAGGCTTCGGTAGATCCGGCTCTCAGACGGTGAGGAACCGTCCTCAGACCAGCGATCCGCGCACCTTTTGAAACAGATGTTTCAAGGTTCCGATAGTTTAATACATTCGTTTCAGGCCGGAAACAATGCTCCCCTACGTTGGAGGGGTCCCTTGAATTTCGGCCGCGGACCTCTGGTTCCGCATGAGGATTGGCTTCGCCATGAAACTCGACATCTATGCTGCGCAGGCAGCCGCCATCAAGAAACCGCTGTACAAGTCCCTGTTCCTCCAGATCTTCGTCGCCGTCGTCGCCGGCATCCTGATCGGATATCTTTGGCCGTCGATCGGGGCAGGACTACGCCCGCTCGGTGACGGGTTCATCCAGCTCATCAAGATGATCATCGCGCCGCTGATCTTCCTGGTGATCGTCACAGGGATCGCGGCCGTTGGCGATGTCAAAGCCGTGGGCCGAGTGGGAGTCAAAGCGCTCTTGTATTTCACCGGGGCCACGTTGTTCGCCCTGGCCTTCGGCCTCGTGGTGGCCAACATCGTCCAGCCCGGTGCGGGGCTCAACATCGACCCCAGCACCCTAAGCCAGGACGCCCTGAAGGCTAAGACCGGCACCGCTCCGCCCAGCGACGCCGGACAATTCATCCTTGGCATCATCCCGACGAGCGTGATCGGCGCCTTCGCGAGCAACAACCTCCTCCAGGTCCTGTGCTTCTCTGTCTTCTTCGGCGCGGCCATAGTGGTGATCGGCAAGGACCGCTGTGCCCCTGTCATGAAGGTCCTGGACACCATCCTGGAGGTCTTCTTCAAGATCATGGGCTGGGTGATGCGCCTGGCCCCGATCGGCGCCTTCGGTGCCATGGCGTTCATCATTGGCCAGTATGGACTGAGCACATTGGGCACCTATGCCTTGCTCATCGTGGCCTGCTACGGTGCAGCGATCGTGTTCATTGGCCTGCTGTTCGTGATCGCCTGGGGCCTGGTCCGGGTCCCGTTGTGGCAGTTCATCAAGTACACGCGCGAGGAGTTCCTCCTGGCTCTGGGCACCGCGTCCACTGAGTCGGTTCTGCCGCGGATCATGACCAAGCTGACGGACGCCGGCTGTTCCCGCTCCACCGCCGGCCTGGTGGTCCCCACCGGCTACTCCTTCAATCTGGACGGTGCGGCCATCTACTTGTCGATCTCGCTCTTGTTCCTTGCCCAGGCCTTCGGCCACCACTTGGATCTCGGGCAGCAACTGGCCGCCCTGGGCATTCTGATGCTCACCTCAAAGGGCATGGCAGGCGTCCCGGGTTCGGCCTTCCTGGCACTCTCCGCGACGGCAGGCGCATTGGGGATCTTCCCTGTGGCCGGCGTCGCTCTCCTGCTCGGAGCCGACCGCCTCATGGACTCCATGCGCGTCGTCGTGAACCTGCTGGGCAACTGCGTTGCGACGTTCGTCGTCGCCAAGTGGGAGGGGCAGTTCGACCGTGAAGCCATGCTCCGTGCCTTCAGCGGAGACAAGCCCGCAGCTGAAGGCGGCCCGATCAATGCCGGGAACCTTGCCGTGCAGGCTGCAGGGACGCGCAGTTAGATGGCCAATTCATTTCACCCCGAAGGCGCCATTCCACAAGCCCAGCTCCCAAAGGACCGGGCCATGGTCAAGGACGCCTATACCGTCATACCCAAGGGCGTCCTTAAAGACACAGTCACCAGCAATCTCCCCGGCTGGGAGAACACACGGTCTTGGATCATCGCACGCCCCATCGAAGGTTTCGCGACACGGTTTTCCCAGCTGATCGTCGAGGTGGGACCCGGCGGCGGTTCGCGGAAGCCCGAGCCGGAAGCCGCCGTCGAAGGGGTCCTCTTCCTGACAAGGGGATGGCTTACCCTGACGCTCGACGGTGAACTGCATATCTTGGAGGAAGGCAGCTACGCGTATGTCGCCGCCGGGGCCGACTGGTCCGTAAAGAACGATTCGGACGGCATCGCAAATTTCCACTGGATCCGTAAGGCCTACGAACCGGCGGACGGCTACACGGCCACGTCCTTTGTGACCCGCGATCAGGATGTGGAGCCCAGCCAGATGCAAGGTACCAACGGCAGCTGGGCCACGACTCGATTCGTGGATCCCGACGACCTCGCGCATGACATGCACGTGAACATCGTGACCTTCGAGCCTGGCACTTCCATCCCGTTCGCTGGAACACCAGCCATGGAACATGGGTTGTTCGTCCTCGAAGGCAATGGCGTCTATCTGCTCAACGACGACTGGGTGAAGGTCGAAGCCGGTGACTTCATGTGGCTGCGCGCCTTCTGCCCGCAGGTCTGCTATGCAGGAGGCCCGGGCAAGTTCCGTTACCTGCTCTACACCGACGCAAATCGCCAGATCCGTCTCACATAAGCGTCCGGGTGGTCATAGTGCCCTGACCTCACGACCACTCCGCTACTTCACGCAGGCGATCGCACCGCCCTGCAGCGCCCCGGTGGAATCCGCGTAGACATTGCTGGCGGGTGCTGAGGGTGTGGCTGGTGCTGCAGCCCCTGGGGCGGGTGCCGCTGGGGGTGCGGCTGCCGCAGGCGAGGTGGTCGCCGCCGTCCGGATCGCCGTCGTCGTCGGTGCGGGAGCCGGCGGGACCGGGGTAAGGAGTTCCTTGACGGTCGCCTGCACCTGCTTGACGTCCACCGTGTTGATGGATGCGCCATCCGGGGAGGTGCCGAAGCCTGTGATCGGCAGGGTGGAGAAAGAGATGTTGCCCCCGGTCAGGGACGTTGCCTGCTGGGCAAGCTGGATCAGGTTCAAGTCCGAATCCACCACGATGTTCTTGCTCACCGCATCCAGGACACCCTGCATTTTCCCGATGTCGGTGAAGGTCCCGGCGTCCTTGAGCTGGTGCGAGACCGAGGCGATGAAGGCCTGCTGCCGGCGTTCACGGTCGAGGTCCGAGAACAGGTACGTCGGATCGGTGGTGTCCCGACGCTGCCGCACGAAGGCCATGGCCTGTTTGGCGTCGATCTGCTGCATGCCCGCCTTGAAGTCGGCCCCGGAGAAGGTGTCCTGCGTGGCTCGGTTGACGCACACGGTGATCGGCGCGATGGCCTGGGCCGTCTGGTAGAACGCGGCCATGGTGACTTCGAGGAAATGGTCGATGTGCACGCTGCCCAGGAACTTGGTCACGGTGGCGATTTCGGCCTTGCGCCCGGCGTCGCGGGCCGCCTGGTAGGTGGCGTCGTCGTCGGGCTTTCCCGCATTGATCAAGGAAGTCTTCTCCGCAGCGAAACCGTAACCGTACGCCTCCTTGATCTTGGCTTTGAACGGGCCGCTTCCGGGGATGCCGTCCACCTGGACGTAGTCATCCCGGGGAATCGAGATCCCTGCGGCTTTGGAACCGTCCGCGGGGATGTGGATGAGCATCAGGACGTTCGAGTTGTAACCGCCGATATTCTCATCCCCCGCGTGCAGCGCGTCATACATCTCCGGAGGAAGAGGCTTACCCTTCTCGTCAACCCTCGTATCCAGGCCCATAATCAGGATGTTCGTGTCCTGGCTCAGCTTCGGCACCGCCTGGGGCTGCGTCTTCAGGTCATTGAGGACATCCGATCGGTGGACGTTGTTGTTGACCGCAACCGCCGTCGCGCCCACATACGTGACCACGACGGCGGCCGCCAGGGCCACGGTCGCCGCGACCGCCGTCGTCGAGATCAGGAGGACGGACTTGCGCCGGGACTTGTGGCGCATATGGCGAGGGCCTTGAGAGCTTGCCTCCCCGCCGGGTGATCCGGCATGCGTTCCGCCGCGTCTTCCGGCGCGTCTTCCGCCGCGGAGGCGGTGGGGCCGATCATTCATGGAATTCTCCTGTCCCCGCCGCGGTTGGCGCGGTGGCTGGGTCCGCGGCGGGACCAGCGGGTAAGCAGATTGTAATCGGACATCCAAGGAATGGACTCGATGACGCGGGGCACGGCGCCGAGGGTGTTGCTTCCGCCTCTAGCGGCGCTTGAGCATCACCGCGACCGCTGTCCCGATGCACACCGCGACGGCGAGGACCCCAGGCCCGGTCACGGCCTGACCACGCCACCCCTCCCATGGCGCGGCCGTCGGCAAAAGCAACACCGCGGCGATCGCGGCCAGCACGAGCACCGCAATGTTGACGGCCAGCCGCATCCGGCGTCCCCCGGGCTCCGGTTTCCCGCGCTTCTGTTGGACGGTGCGGCGCCGCCAGTCGTCGGCTATGAGACCGGGTACCCGCCTTACGTACGCGAAGACGTGCACTGCGAGGGTAGCGAGCCAGAACAGGAAGCTGACAACGTGCACCCGGATCAGGATCTCGGGGGCCGGGCCGGTGATGGCCAAGGCGATGCCGCTGCCGATCAGCACGAGCGTCGAGACGATGAGCAGCGGAGCAGTCAGGCGCAGAAGCAGCCGGGGCGGACCCTTGCGGCGGTAGGCGGGATCCCGTGTGTAGTAGCGAATGAATCGCCACCCGGTGCTGGCCGTCTTGGCCACCACCGGGCCGGCCAGCAGCACGCCAATGAAGAAGTGCGCCACGATCAGGCTGCCCAGGGTGGGAACTGTGGCGATCTCGGCCACCGACAGCACCAGCACCACGGCCCCTGTCAGGGCGGTGAGGCGCTCGTTGCCGACGACGCCGGAGGGTGCTCCTTCTGTCACGCTTTGACGTCCTGGCGGGGGAACACGACGGCGGTCACCACAACGAAGCCGACAATCCACAGGAGCGCTGCACCTACGGCTGCCGGATAACCTTGGAGAGGGGTCGGGCCAACCAGGGGCACGGTGGTCCCCACGATGGTGTTGAATACCCGGCCCGGGAACCACTGGCTGACCTGCGGCAATACCACCGCGATGATGCCTTCGACCACCAGGATGTAGGCCAGGCCGATCCCGACGCCGGCCGCGACCGAACGGGTGAGCACCGCGATGACCATGCCCAGGGCGCTCACGCCGACGAGGCACAGCACCTCATTGCCCAAGAAGGCCAGGAAGACCTGCAACCCCTCCGGAGAGGTCCAGGCGGCGGTCTGAATCCCTTGGCCTTGAGCAGCGACAAGGATGAACGTGCCGCTGATAACCAAGGTGAGCAGCATCGAGAGAAGCACAAAAAGTACTAGCGCCAGCATTTTGCCCGCCAACCACCGCAGGCGGCGCGGCTCACAGACCAACAAGTTGCGCAGCGTGCCTTGCGACCATTCGGCGGCGAGATTGGCTGTCACCATCACCAGCGCGATGGCAATGATCACGGAGCGGGCCTGGCCAATGATCGAGACCAATCCCTGGGGTGTGGGGAACGCGGCAATCAGGCCGGTCATCTCCCGGCCGGTGGCTCCGGATGCGATCTGGTGGAACGTCAGATAAGCGATAAAGGTGCTCACCACCAGCATCGCCCCCGCGACCGCCACAACACTCCAGCGGCGGAACTTGAGCACTTCGCTGCGAAACGCACGGATCACGGAAATCATGAGTGGTCTCCTTTCAGCAAAGCCAGGAACAGTTGCTCCAGGCTGGCTTCCCTCACTCGGATGGTCAGATCCGGCGCGCCGGCCTCCCTGGCCTGCCGGTTCAAGGTCTCGGCAAAACCGGCAGGACAGGCGATGCGCAAGGCCTGATCCTCCCGCGTGACCGTATATCCGGCCTCGCCCGCGATCCGGGCCACCAGATCCAACTGGACCGAGTCCTGGGCTTCGACCACTACCTCGACGCGTTCGGCGAACAGCTCCCGGGCGGGCCCGCAGAACAGGGCCTTCCCTTGATTGAGCATGATCAGCCAGTCGGTGAGCTGTTCCAACTCGCCGAGCAAGTGACTGCTGAGGAGGATGGTTTTCCCCTGACCGGCCAAACGGCGCAGCATCTCGCGCATCTCGATGATGCCGAGGGGATCAAGGCCATTGGCTGGCTCGTCGAGAATGAGGAGCTCCGGATCGGGCAGCAGGGCCATCGCCACCCCAAGGCGTTGCTTCATGCCCAGCGAATACGTTCCTACCCGGTCACGCGCCCGATCGGAGAGTCCCACCACTTCCAGCAGTTCGCTCACGCGGGAACCAGGACGGCCTCCAAGACGGGCGAGCACCTCCAGATTGCTCCGCCCGGAAAGGCCCGGATAGAACGCCGGCGCTTCCACCAGTGCCCCGACGCGCGGCAGGTAGCGCTCGAATTCAGTGAGCGAGTGGCCCAGAACCGTGGCGCTGCCCGCATCCGCCCGCACCAGGCCTAAGAGCAGGCGAAGGGTGGTGGTCTTGCCTGCCCCATTGGGGCCAATAAACCCTGCGATGGCTCCCTGAGGCACGCGCATGGTCAAGCCGTCGACGGCGATATGCCTGCCAAAGTGCTTGCTCAGGCCATGTGTTTCAATCGCGAAAGCTCCTGCGGGATCAGAAGAGAGGGGCATAAGAAAGAATGTATCTTGAGGTAGCGGAGGGAAGTGTGATGGAAACGAAACCAGCTGAAACAACCCTGCTCGACCGGACATTTCGCGTGAGCCTCATCCTGAAGGGCCTGGACGGCGTCCTGGAACTGATCGGCGGCGTTCTTCTTTTGCTGGTGACGCCTCAACAAATCGGTGATCTGGTCCATTTCCTCACCCAGCACGAACTCGCCCAGGATCCGCACGACTTCCTGGCGAACAGCCTGGTGCACCTGAGCTCCAACCTCTCAGGGTCCGCGACGCTGTTCGGCGCGATCTACCTACTGCTCCACGGCTTGGTCAAGATCGTCCTCGTCTGGGCCGTCCTGAAGGACAAACTCTGGGCCTACCCGTGGATGATCGCGTTCCTGTTGGTCTTCATCGTTTACCAGGGCTACCGGATCGTCGTGGCCTTCTCCTGGGGCCTTGTCCTTTTGACAGCCTTCGACATCTTCATCGTCTGGATCACCGCCCGTGAGTACCGGCTGCACCGGGCACGGAATCGACAGCACTCCCCTACGGCTTAGCAGGGCGAGTGAGGGCACCTGCTCGCTTTCTTGTCACCGCCGGTTCGTGGGCGCGGGCCCAGCGCTAGGTACCGGAACGCAGCGGTGGGACCTCCCCCACGATTTCAACAGACCAGGGCTTGCTGCGAGGAGCCTGCTACCCCTTAAAGACCGGCGCCCGCTTCTCTTGGAACGCCCGGAAACCTTCGGCGTAGTCCTCGGTTTGCACAGCCGGGCCTACTCGAATCGCGACGCTAAAGACGAGCATCGGCAAAGTAGTCCGCGCCCTCCGCGAGCACTCCCAGCGAATTGGCCGAGATCCCCACAACGAGCAACCCGGCCTCCAGCACCAGGTTCAAGTTCGACCTTCGGGCTCCGCTGAGGGGGTTCGAGACACAACGCGGACATCTGCGGTCCCGAAAAAGTTTTACTAATTTTCCTGGTTTTCGGTGAGGAAGCGGTTTCCTGGGCCCTAAATTGTCAGACCCCCCTGGAATGCTTTGGTTATGGAAGGGATTCGGGGAACACAGCTGATGGAGACGGGCTCGCCAGTCGGCGGCGCGGCTCCATTGTCAGGTGCCTGGGTACGGGACGTGATCGATGCCCTGACCTCGTTCCGGCCAGCCCTCCCGAACGGCACGGCACCCGATGGCCGCGCCGAGCTGATCGAGCAGTTGCGTGCCCTTGAGGATCTGAAGTCCGCGGCCGCCGCTGCGCAGGCCCGGATTGCCGTCTCCTTCGATGCGGCCCAGCGCAGCGCCGAGACGAACCTGGGCGTCCCCGCCGACGAGCGCGGCCGCGGCGTCGCAGCCCAGGTTGCCTTGGCCCGGCGGGAATCCCCCGCCAAAGGATCCCGGTTGCTGGGCCTGGCGAAAGCCCTCGTGAGCGAAATGCCGCGCACCCTCGCCGCCCTGGACACCGGGCAGCTGAACGAATGGCGCGCCACCCTGTTGGTGAAGGAAACAGCCTGCCTGAGCGCCGAAGACCGCTGCGCGGTGGACGAGGAACTGGCCGCCGACACAGGGACCTTCGACGGCGCCGGAGACAAGACCATCATCTCCGCCGCACGGGCCGCCGCCTACCGGCGGGACCCTCGCTCCGTCACCCAACGCGCCAGCCGTGCCGCGGCGGAGCGGCACGTGAGCTTGCGCCCGGCACCGGACACCATGACCTACCTGACCGCCCTGCTTCCCGTCGCCCAGGGCGTGGCCGTGCACGCGGCCCTGACCCGGCACGCCGACACCCTGCGCTCAACCGGGGACACCCGCAGCCGCGGGCAAATCATGGCCGATGCGCTCGTCGAACGCACCACCGGCACCCCCGGCGGGATCACCGGAGTGGCCATCCAACTCGTCATGACCGACCGGATGCTGTTCCAGGGCGACAGCGAACCGGCCCGGCTGACCGGCTACGGGATCGTCCCCGCCGGTTGGGCACGGAACCTCCTCAGCGGCAGCAGCGGGAACACCAAACATGGCGCCGGTCCTGGCGAGTCTGAGGGCGGGCAAGAACTCAAGCTCTGGCTCCGGCGTCTTTTCACCGCCCCCGGAACCGGGGAACTTGTCGCCGTCGATTCCCGGCCCCGGTTCTTCCCCGCCGGGCTGCGGCGCTTCATCCAGGCCCGCGACGACACCTGCCGCACCCCCTACTGCGACGCGCCCATCAGGCACTTCGACCACATCATCCCCTGGCACCACGGCGGACCCACCACCCTGACCAACGGGGCGGGCCTCTGCGAAGCCTGCAACCACACCAAAGAACTCCCCGGCTGGACAGCACAAACCGGGACAGCAACAACAAGCCCCGGGACACGGCACGTCCTCGACATCCGCACCCCGACCGGACACCACTACCAATCAACAGCCCCGCCCCTGCCAGGCAGCAATCCACTAGGAACCGGCCCACCCGACACCGCGCCGTCGCATCCCAGGCGCCGGCGCAAACTCCGCCACCAAGCCAAGGCGCTGAGATACGCCCATCTCACGCAACTCCAGGCCGCTTGACACTCCAGGTCCCTTGAGCAACGCCACCGTTGCGTCCCGGCGTTCGGCCGCGTCCTCAAAGGGCCGCGGTCACCAGATGGGTGCGGAGATTGCTTTGCTGCCCTGCGTCCCTGGCTTCCGGGGTCCGGGTTAGCCGGCCGAAGTTTGCTGCGGGCTGTCCGGCCTGGACCACCACGGCGTTCCTCCATCCGCCGGCCCGGAAGAGTGCCTCGGGGGAATCCGTACAGAACGGTAGCGGGCGTCCGGCACTCCTGCGGGCGGCCACTAGTGGTGCCATGCCCTCAAGCATCAAAAGCCCGGTGCCAAAGATATCTGCCAGGAACGTGGACCGTCCCGCGGAGAGGGCTGCGGCGTCGTGGACCAGGGACTCGGCATCGGAGGCCGCAATCCACCGGCCCGTGCCTACACGGGCTGCCCATGCCCGGGCATCATCAAACCCCGCCACCATGCGGCCTTAGGAACCCACGGGCTTCATGCGCATCCGGCGCAGGGCGGCTACCGCGAACACGACGGCGAGCGGCAAGGCGACGACGACGGCGGTCAGCCACCCGCCCGTGCCTTGCCAGCCTTGGACGGCGGCGTTGAGGGCCTGGATGCCGGTCGCTGCGGCGGCGAGCAGGAAAGCCGCGGCCGCGAGCGACGGCGCGAGGCCTGCCGGGAGCGCGGCGTCGCGCGGCAGGAGCCGCCATATGAGCAGGAGGACAAGGCCCAGCACCCCGAGGACCACCCGATATTCGACCACCTCGCCCCAATGGTGCTCGGCAGCGGCCTGGGCACAGTCGAGGCCAGCGTAAGGTGCCTGCAGGACCGCGCATCTCGCGGCCGTGTAGGCGACGCCGGGGAGGTCGCCGGCTACGAAGCCCGCGCCCCAGATCCGACCGAACAGCTCCGATACGACGCCGCTCGCCCCGACGGCGATCGCGCCCACAGCCGCAAGGCCAACCAAGGGCCGCACGAACGCCCGCAACGGCAGCCGGGCAACATCTCGAAGTGACGGGCGCAGGACGGGCGTCACGGTGCTGACCGGGCCGAAGCGCCTGACGGCCTCGCGTTCGGCGTCCACCGGGTCCAAGCCTTGCCCACGGAGCCGGGCGGCGCATTCGCGCAAATGCGCCTCGGTTTCAGCGAGGAGCCTGCGTGCGGCAGCGGGATCGCCGTCGCGCGCAGCTACGAACAGCTCGTCGAGGTATGCGTCGATGGGCCCCTCTTCGGCCCCGGCGCCGTTCCCCGCGTTCATGATGCTGCTCCAAGAACGCCCCGCACCGCCGCCGAGAAGCCTTTCCACTCCTCCACCTTGCGGGCAAGCTCGGCGTGTCCGGCCCCGGTGAGCGCATAGACGCGACGTCGGCCGCCGTCGTCCTCCGCCCAGCGGCTCGCGACGCACCCCGCCGCCTCGAGCTTGTGCAGCGCGGGGTAGACCGAGCCCTCCTGAAGCTCAATCCGCGCGCCGCTGCGCTCGTGAATGCGCGCGATGAGCGCGTAGCCGTGCGCCTCGCCCGCTCCGAGCGAGCTGAGCAGCAGCAGGTCAAGCTGTCCGTTCACTGAACTTCGTCCCATACCTAGAGAGTCTAGGTATGGGACGGAATGCTGACAAGCTACCCCTTGAAGACCGGCGCCCGCTTCTCCTGGAACGCCCGGAAACCTTCGGCGTAATCCTCGGTCTTGCAGAGTCGCGCCTGCTCGTCGTTCTCCTCGGACATGGCGGCCCACAGGCCAAGGCGCTGATCGCGGATATGGGCCACGAGCTCCTTGCTTGCCGTGAACGCACCGGTGGCACCCGCCGCAACCCGCTCCACGATGATCCGCGTGGCCTCCAGCAAGGCGTCGTCCGGCATGACCCGGCTGAACATGCCCTGCGCCACGGCCTCGGCGCCGCTGATCAGGTCCGCGGTGTAAATGAGGTCCAAGGTCCGGTGCATGCCAAGGCGTTCGGTGAAGTACCAGTGCCCGCCCGAGTCCAGAGTGGCACCCAGTTTGGCGAACGGCGAACCGAACTTCGCGTTCTCCGCCACGTACACCACGTCGGTAGCGAGCAACAGGCCGAGCCCGACGCCGAGGCACGCGCCGTGCGCTGCCGCGAACGTCGGGGCGGGGAAGGCTGCCATCTTCTTGAGCAGCGGCTCCACGAGCCCGTTCAAGTACGCCTTCGCGTCGTCGCTCTCCGGCGTCACCCCGGCAATGTCGCGTCCCGCGCAAAAGGCGCGGCCCTCTCCGCGGAGGAGCAGCGCCCGCACCATCCCGCGGGAGGCTGCGGCAGCGGCGTCGTCGTACGCTCTATCCAGTTCCGCGAGCGCCGCCTCGTCCAGCGAGTTCAGCTTTTCAGGGGCATTGAGGACAATTTCGGCGATGCCGTTGGCGATGGAGAGCTCGATCATTCGTATATTCCTTAGACGTCGAAATCGACCGTGACGGATTCACTCGTGGGGTGGGACTGGCACGTCAGCACGTAGCCCTTGTCCAACTCATCCTGCTCCAAGGCGTAGTTCTCGTCCATGCTGACCGTCCCGGAGACCAGTTTGGCGCGGCACGTGCCGCACACGCCACCGGCACACGCAAAGGGGACGTCCGGGCGGACACGCAAAGCCGCATTCAGGATGGATTCCCGCGCGTGGGTGGGGCTGGCGACATCGCCCGTCAAACCATCCAGCTTGAAGGTGATCTTGAACGTGTCCTTCGACTCGTCCTCCACAACGGGCCGGCCGGCGTTGCCCTCAGGACGGTCTGGGCGACCGGTGGTGAAGAGCTCAAAGCGGACGTGTTCGGGCTCCACGCCACGGGCAGCGAGGGTATCCCGGCACAGCTGGACCAGCTCGAACGGCCCGCACAGGAACCATTCGTCCACATCCTGCGCGTGGATGGCCGTGCCCAGCAGCTGCTGGAGCTTCTCGGCGTCGATACGTCCCGTCATGAGCGGCGCGATCCGCTGCTCACGGGACAACACATGGTGCAGCGCCAATCGCGACGGGTACTTGTCCTTCAAGTCCGCCAATTCCTCGAGGAACATGACGTCCATGGCGGCCTTGTTGGCGTAGATCAGGTCGAAGCGCGTGCCCGGGTTCGCGGCCAGCAGCGTGCGGGCGATCGCGATCACCGGGGTGATGCCCGAGCCGGCGGCGATGGCCACGAACGAACCGGCGTCGGAGAGCTCGCTGGCCATGTTCTCCGGATTGTTCATCGAGTTCATGACGTTCTGCTGGACAGTCTTGCCGTCCTTGCCATGCTTGGAAATGAACGCACCCATGGGGCTCATGACGTCCAGGGTGTCGCCGGCTTTGAGCTCCGCGTTCGCCCACGTGGAGAAGATGCCGCCCAAGTCCTTCTTGATGGCCACGCGGATCTCGCTGCTGCCGTCCGCGAAGCTGCGCGGCTCTGCGCAGATGGAGTAGCTGCGGCGGACCTCGTGCGGCTCCCCGCTCTCGTCAGGAAGCGTGGTCCGCAGGGCCACGTACTGGCCGGGAAGGTAGTCATACTGGCCGGCGAGCTCAGCCGGGACATCGAACGTGACCTCGATGGCGTCGTCAGTCAGGCGGCGGACTTCCGAAACGCTGAGGGAATGAAAAGACGCACGACGGCGGCCGGTGGCCTGCGCTTGTTCGGCTGCGGTCTGGCGGACAACGGGCATGTCGGATTCCTTACAGGACTTTGAAGTAGTCGAACGGTTCCTTGCAGTCCTGGCAGACGAAGAGCGCCTTGCAGGACGTGGAACCAAAGCGGGTGAGTTCCTTGGTGTTCAGCGAAGAACACTGCGGGCATTTCACGGCGAGCTGGAGCCTTACCGGGCCTGAGTGGCCGCCGGCGGCCGCCCTGCCGCTCGGAGGTGCGATGCCGTATTCCTGCAGCTTGGCCTTGCCCTGCTCGGTCATCCAGTCCGTGGTCCACGCCGGGGCCAGGACGAGCTCGACGTAGACGCTCGGGTACCCCTCGTTGTGGAAGGCGGTCTTGAGGTCGTCGCGGATGGCATCCATGGCGGGGCAGCCCGAGTAGGTCGGCGTAATAGTGACCTGGACCGCGGGGACAAGCCCGCCGTCGTCGAACAGTTGGACGTTCCGGAGGATCCCCAGATCCTCAATGGTGAGGACGGGAATCTCGGGATCGCAGACCGTGGCGGCAATCCCCCAGGCCTTCTGCTCGGCGGTTTGCTGAGTCTTGACCTGCGCGGTCCTGGCGCTGGTGTCATGAACGAACATGTCCACCGTCACCAGCTTGCACCGGGATGTTCGCGGGCAAGCACCTGCATCTCGGCGAGCAGGTAGCCCAAGTGCTCGGAATGCTTGCCTTGGCGGCCGCCACCCAAGGATTGCGGGATCCGTTCGAGGCTGAGTTCGCCCCCCGAAGCGGCATCGAGGCCGGCTTCGCCCAGGATCTCGCCCGTGAGCTGGTCGAAGTCCGGACGGAGGCTGGAGGGCTGCACTCCTGCTCCGCTTTCCGCGAGGCGGGCCGTGAGCTCGTCGTCTTCGAAGAGTTCTTCCACATACGGCCAGACGAGCTTGAAAGCCTGGACAATGCGACGGCGGGATTCTTCCGTGCCGCCGGCAAGCCTGAGGACCCACTGTGCGCTGTGGTCACGGTGGTAGTCGACCTCTTTGAGGGCCTTCGCCGCGATGGCCGCGATGGTTTTGTCGCTCGAGCCGGTTAGCCGTTTGTAGAGCTCGAACTGGTAGTAGCTCACGATGAACTGCCGGGCGATGGTGACGGCGAAGTCCCCGTTGGGCTGCTCGAACAGGTGCGCGGAACGGAACTCGTGCTCCCGGCGGAAGTACGCCAGATCGTCCTCGGACTTGTCCCACGCCGCTCCGGCGTAGGTGAGGAAGGAACGGGCGTGGCCGAGCTGGTCGAGCGCGATGTTGCCCAGGGCGACGTCTTCCTCGAGCTCGGGTGCGCGGGAAATCCAGTGGCCCAGGCGCTGGGCCAGGATCAGGCCGTCGTCGCCGATGCGCAGGGCGTACTCCGCGACGTCCTCGCTTGGCTTGACTTGTCCCTTGCGGATTTCAAGGGCGATGTCCTCCGGGCGCAGGGCGTTCCCGGGCGTGATGCGCGTAGCGCTTGCCGAACCGTCTCCGGAAGCACCCGCACCTTTGACGCCGACGGAGATATCGCCGTGGCCCTCGATGGCGAAGTCCGGGTTGTTTTCGTTTGCGTTTGCGTTTGCGGGGGCGGTCACAGGTGCTTCACGCCTTCGCTCTTGGTGTAATACGTCGCGTGGCGGTAGTCCTTGCCCTGCGGGGACTCGAAGAAGGAGCCCTTGGAATCCGGGTCGCTCGAGGAAATAGCATCGGCCGGAACCACCCAGATGGACACGCCTTCGTTGCGGCGCGTGTACAGATCGCGGGCGTTGCGCAGCGCCATCGCCGCGTCAGGAGCGTGCAAGGAGCCGGCGTGGACGTGGGACAGGCCGCGGCTGGAGCGAACGAAGACTTCCCAGAGGCTCCAGGGGGTCTCGTGGGGTTCGTTGGTCTCGTGGGCTGGGGTGGTCATGCTGCGTCTTCCTTTTCTGCTTGCTTGCGCGCGTATTCGGCGGCCGCTTCGCGGACCCAGGCGCCGTCGTCGTGAGCTTCACGGCGGCGCTCAAGCCGCTGCGCGTTGCAGGGACCCTTCCCGGCGAGAACGTCTTTGAACTCGTTCCAGTCCAGGGGCCCGTGCTCCCATTTCTTGGTTTCTTCATTGAAACGGATGTCCTTGTCCGGGAGCGTGAGGCCCAGGACCTTGACCTGCTCCACCATCATGCCGACGAAGCGGCTGCGGAGCTCGTCGTTGCTGAACCGCTTGATGTTCCAGGCCATGGATTGCTTGGAGTTGGGTGAATCGTCGTCGGGCGGGCCGAACATCATCAGCGCCGGCGCGTACCAGCGGTTGACTGCGTCCTGGGCCATCTGCTTCTGGGCGGGCGTGCCGTTGGACAGTTCAAGGAGGATCTCGAAACCCTGGCGCTGGTGGAACGACTCTTCCTTGCAGATACGCACCATTGCGCGTCCGTAGGGTCCGTAGGAAGCACGGCACAGGGGAACCTGGTTGCAGATCGCGGCACCGTCGACCAACCAGCCGATCGCACCCATGTCCGCCCAGGAAATCGCGGGGTAGTTGAAGATGGACGAGTAGCGGGCCTTGCCGGCGATCAAGTCGCTGGTCATCTTGTCCCTGCTCTGGCCGAGGGTTTCCGCGGCCGAGTAGAGGTACAGCCCGTGGCCTGCCTCGTCCTGCACCTTGGCCATGAGGATGGCCTTGCGCTTGAGGCTCGGAGCCCTGGTGATCCAGTTGGCTTCCGGCTGCATGCCGATGATCTCCGAGTGCGCGTGCTGCGAGATCTGGCGGAGCAGGGTCTTGCGGTAGGCCTCCGGCATCCAGTCGCGGGGTTCGATGCGCGAATCCTCAGAGATGATGCGGTCAAAATACGCCTGACCGGCCTGCTCCCGCTCAAGCTCTTCGGGGGACAGCTCAGCGGGCACAGACTGCAGATTCTGCGATGCCATGGTTGCTCCTAAATATTTACCGACCGTTCGTTCAGAATATGCGGAAGGCGCGAGATGCGTCAAGCGTTGCATCACTACACGCAACAGGTAAGGC
>NZ_JBYSXD010000014.1:0-95810 GCF_058781865.1 Arthrobacter sp. FW306-1B-F12A | reverse complement strand
CTCGTGTGCCGTCGCCTTGATGATCTTGGCGCGGGGGTCGTAGTTCTTGTAGACCCGGTGCCCGAAGCCCATGAGGCGGACGCCGTCCTCCTTGTTCTTGACCTTCTCCATGTATTCCTCGGGCTTGATGCCGTCGGCCTGGATCTGGCGCAGCATCTTCAGCACGGCCTCGTTGGCGCCGCCGTGGGCGGGACCGAAGAGGGCGTTGATGCCTGCGGAAACAGAAGCAAACAGGTTCGCGTTCGAGGAGCCCACAAGGCGGACGGTCGACGTCGAGCAGTTCTGCTCGTGGTCGGCGTGCAGGATGAGCAGGAGGTCCAGCGCCTTGACGACGACGGGATCCAGCTCGTACTGCTCTGCCGGCAGGCCGAAGCTCAGGCGCAGGAAGTTCTCCACGAGGTTCATGGAGTTGTCCGGGTACAGCATGGGCTGGCCGATGGACTTCTTGTGGGCGTAGGCCGCGATGACCGGGAGCTTCGCCATGAGGCGGATAGTGGAAACTTCCACGTGCTCCGGGTTGAACGGGTCCAAGGAGTCCTGGTAGAACGTGGACAGCGCGGAGACAGCCGAGGAAAGCACCGGCATCGGGTGCGCGTCACGCGGGAAACCGCCGAAGAAGCCCTTGAGCTCTTCGTGGAGCAGCGTGTGGTGGCGGATCCGCTGGTCGAACGCGTCCAGCTCGGTGGGAGTGGGAAGGTTGCCGTAGATCAGCAGGTAGGAAACTTCCAGGAAGCTTGAGTGCTGGGCAAGCTGCTCGATCGGGTAGCCGCGGTACCGCAGGATACCGGCGTCGCCATCGATGTAGGTGATTGCCGACGTGGTGGCGGCGGTGTTCATGAAGCCGGGGTCATAGGCGACGGCGCCCGTCTGCTTCAGCAGCTTGGAAACGTCGTATCCTTCGTTCCCTTCTACAACCTTGATCCGCGGGAGCTCGAGCTCTCCGCCGGCATGGCGCAGGGTAGCGCTGGTGGTCTCAGTCATGGAGTCCCCTTCATGAGGCTCTTGGCCTCGGTCGAAAGCTTGATCCAACCAACATCTGGTGACTCCAGCCAGGAGTCTGCAGGTGCAGACACCATCGGCCGAACTGCCTTCGTGGAGAAAGCCACCATTGATAGTCAGTTAAAAGCTACCGCCAGTAAGCGGGACAAACTAATTCACAAGCTACGGTTACTGGCGGAATGACGCGCCCTGTGCGGGAAGTCACAGCATTGTTACCGGGCAGTGTCCAAGCGTTCGACTGCCGCATCGATGCGTTCGTCCGTGCCGGTGAGCGCCACACGGATGAAACCATTGCCCGCGTCTCCATAGAACACCCCGGGCCCGACAACGATCCCCAGCTCAGCGAAACGGCGGACTGTGTCCCACGTCGCCTCCCCTGCGGTGGACCACAAGTACAGGCCAGCTTTGGACTCGTGGATCTCCAGGCCGAAGTTCTTCAGTGCCGGCAGGAGGCGTTCACGGCGCCCGCGGTAGAGATCCTTTTGGGCGAGCACGTGGCCGGCATCGCCGAGCGCGGTGCGCATGGCTTCCTGGACCGGATACGGCACGATCATGCCGGCGTGCTTGCGGCTGTTGACCAGATTCGCCACGATCGACGAGTCACCAGCCACGAAGGCGGCACGGTAGCCGGCAAGGTTCGATTGTTTGCTGAGGGAGTAGACGCACAAGAGTCCGTCCGTGGATCCTCCCGTGACGCGCGGGTCAAGGACGCTAGGCACCGCCTCGCCGCCACGCTGGGCATCCCATTCGCCCCAGCCGAGTTCGGCATAGCATTCATCCGACGCCACGACTGCGCCGATCTCGCGCGCCTGGGCGACGATCTGCCTGAGGGATTCGACGTCACGGACGCTGCCCGTGGGATTGCCGGGGGAATTGATCCAGATGAGCCGGACCCTCGCGCGGGTGGCTGAGTCCAGGTCGTCCAGGTTGTCTGCCGCGACGGCAGTGGCGCCTGCAAGCATGGCGCCGATGTCGTAGGTCGGGTACGCCACAGTGGGGCGGACCACGACGTCGCCTGCGCTCAGTCCCAGCAGGAACGGCAACCAGGCCACCAATTCCTTGGAGCCGACGGTCGGCAGGACGTCCCTCGGATCGATTCCCGGGACCCCGCGGCGGCTGGCGAACCAGTTGGATACGGCCTCGCGAAGAGCTTCCGTGCCGTGGACCGTCGGGTAACCATGGGCGTCAGCTGCCCGGGCAAGCGCCTCGCGGACCAGTTGCGGCGTCGGATCCACGGGGGTTCCGATGGAGAGATTGACTGCCCCGCCCGGGTGTTCTGAAGCCTTGGCCACGTACGGCGCCATCGCTTCCCAAGGATAGTCAGGCAGGTTGAGGCCGAAAGCGGGGGCCGCAGAAATCAAAGGAGCAACCGTTCTTAGTGGTCTTGGTTCTGTGGGGGCAGCGCGGCGATGAAGGGGTGGTCCTTACCGGTGTTGCCGATCTTGGCGGCTCCGCCCGGGGAACCAAGGTCATCGAAGAACTCGACGTTGGCCTTGTAGTAGTCGGCCCATTCCTCCGGGGTG
This sequence comes from Arthrobacter sp. FW306-1B-F12A, assembly GCF_058781865.1. Lineage (NCBI taxonomy): Bacteria > Bacillati > Actinomycetota > Actinomycetes > Micrococcales > Micrococcaceae > Arthrobacter > Arthrobacter sp. FW306-1B-F12A. Next base: position 93,288 of record NZ_JBYSXD010000014.1, on the reverse strand, counting down.
TCGTCCTCGTAGTAGATCGCTTCCACCGGGCACACGGGTTCGCAAGCTCCGCAGTCCACGCACTCATCCGGGTGGATATAGAGGGAACGTTCGCCTTCGTAGATGCAGTCAACAGGGCATTCTTCAATACATGCCTTGTCCTTGACGTCCACACACGGCTGCGCGATTACGTAGGTCACGTCCCTTGCCTCTCCACAGTTGTCCCGGAAATTCCGGGTAGTACCACCGGCCCTGTGGCCGGTACATCGAATTCTGAGCCTATTATCCCCCAGCGGGAACTCAGCAACCTAGCCGGGCGTCTTACTATGAACTGGTGAATCTGCCCCGGCCCCAGGATTTCCTGCTCAATACCGTATCCGGAACACGGGTAGTTGTCCGATACCGCCTGGACAACGGCTTCACCGATGCCCTCGGCTACCTGCTCTCGGTCGCCGACGGTGCGTGCACCATCCGTACCCGACAGTCCGACGTCGAGATCCCGCTGGCCCTTGTTGTGGCGGCAAAAGCAGTCCCTCCTCCGCCCCAGCGCCGGGATCCGCGCACAACCCGCGAGTAGTTCCGCCTCATGTCCCGGAGGGTCAGGCGCCATGCACCTCGTCGGGGAGCCTGCGCATTCCCCACAGCGGGGAGAACAGCACAGGCGCAACAAAAACAAGACTTCCGCCCAAGCCGATCCAGAGTGTCGGTACGAGGCCGATATTCTCGGCCAGGAGGCCCGAGGCTAGGGCAGCGATCGGCATGACCCCCCACACCACGAAGCGAATGGACGCATTCATGCGCCCCAGGAGCCGGGGCGGACACACGCGCTGCCTCATGCTCAACTGCATGATGTTGTACACCAGCACTCCGAAAGCGAACCCGAACTCGGAGACGATGAGCATCACCAGGGACATCCATCGCTCGGGGGCAAGCACGCACAACGGAACCAGGAGGAGGAAAAGCGAGCTGATCATCGACGCCACGGGAATAACCGTCCCCTCGCCGATCCAGGCCGCCAACCTGGGCGCGGCAACCGCCCCGATCAGTCCGCCCACGGCGCCGACCGCCATGATGAGGCCCATGCCCTCCGGACCGAGTTCCAGTTCACGAAGTACCAACACCGGCATCAAGGTGAAGGCAAGCGTGGTGAAGAAGTTGACCCCGCCCGTGCACGCCGCAATCCTGCTGATCAGGGGATGCCTGACCACGAAGACCAGGCCCTCCTTGATTTCGCTTGCCAGCGGCTGCCGATCCTTCGCGGCCACGGGCCGTTCCGCATCGCGCGTCCTGAGCAGGAAGATGGCCGACAGCAGATACCCGATCGCCTCCCCGACGAACAGCACCGGGGCGGACACGACCGTCAGCAAGCCACCGCCCGCGGCAGGACCCCCGATCCGTGCGATCTGGGAGGTGGCCTCGAGCTTGGAGTTCGCCTGCGGCACTTTCGCGGCATCCACGAGCACGGGCACATAGCTCTGGTAGGAAACGTCGAAGAAGACCGTCGCGGACCCGACGACGGCGGCTACGGCGTAAAGGTGCCAGATCTGCAGGATGCCGGCCCACCAGAGGATTGGTACGGTCGCCATTGCCGCTGTCCGGACCAGGTCCGCCACGATCATGGTGCGACGCTTGAGCCAGCGGTCAACCCACGCTCCTGCCGGCAAACCGATCAGCAGGAAGGCCGCAAGGCCGGCGGCATTGAGCGCGCCGACTTCGAACTCACTGGCGCCGAGCAAAGTCACCGCGAGGACGGGAAACGCCAATTGCCCCAGTTGCGCCCCAAGCTGGCTGACGGCCTGGCCCGACCAGAAGGTGATGAAGTTCCGGTCCCGCCACAGCGAGGCAGTGTGCTGAGCTGTGTCAGTTTGCTGAGCATTGTCCGTGGTCCCGGCGTTCACCCGCCCAGTTTCCTGTAGTGATTGGTATATGTCAATCACTCAAGGCTGGCTACACTGGCCACCATGACGGAACACGAGCGGGAGGACAGCGACCTGGTGGCCAAGGGCCGCGCCTTGAGCTCCCCCCTGCGCCTGAGGATTCTCCGGCTCTGCCTGCACCACGCTCGCACCAACAAAGAGATTGCGGGGCTGTTGGACATCAATCCGGCGTCAAGCCTGCATCATGTCCGGACCTTGGTGCGCACCGGTTTTCTTGAACCTCAGGAAGGCCGGAAGGGAAAGAGGGGCGCCAAGGAGGTGCCGTACATCGCCACCCGCACCTCGTGGAGCACTCCCGTCGACGATATTGCCCCTGTCCTGATCGAAACATTCGTCCAGGAAACCCGCGGGCTCATGCCAGGGGACATCGATGTCTGGCGGCTTGGCGTGAAGTTCAATGCTGCACGGCAGCAGGAGATGATGGGCAAGCTGCGGGCGGTCGTCGAGGAATATATGCGTCTTCCGGCAGACGACGACGGCGAGGCCACCTCGCTCTTGATCGCCCACCACCGGGACCCAAGCGCCGACTAGCTAAGCGCGCGGAGGACGCCCGTAGCGCCGGCACCACAAGAGCATCACGAAAGTGATGCCCGCACTCCCGTAAACCCACACATTTCCGGGCACATCCGCGACGATCAGCTGCTTGCCCGTTCCGCCCGTGGAGAGCACGCCTACGGCGGCGTAACAAACAATGCCCACCACCACCGTCGGGATCAAGGATCGCGACCACGCACCCAGCAGGAGCTGGAGCGATGCGAGCAGGAGCAGTGCCGCTGCGGTACCCCAAGAGACGTCGACGCCGGCAATAAGGAGCGCCTGCCGGTGCAGTGCGGTGCCTGCAAAGGCAGCAAAAAGAGCCACCGGAACAGCCACGGCAATGCCGCGTGCTGTTCCGGTGGCTCCCTTATTCAATGCGTCAGTCCGTTGGGCGCGTCAGTACTTGATCAGCCCAGCAGGATCAGACTTTGGCGCGTGCGCGGGTAGCCTTGGCGCGCTCGTTGGCGTCCAGGATCACCTTGCGGATGCGGATGGAGTCCGGGGTTACCTCAACGCACTCGTCTTCGCGGGCGAATTCGAGGGACTCTTCGAGGGTCAGGTCGCGCGGCGGCGTCAGGTTCTCAAAGGTGTCAGAGGAAGCGGCACGCATGTTGGTGAGCTTCTTTTCCTTCGTGATGTTGACGTCCATGTCGTCGGCGCGGGAGTTCTCGCCGACGATCATGCCTTCGTAGACCTCGGACGTGGGCTTCACGAAGAAGGAGCCGCGTTCCTGCAGGTTGATCATGGCGAAGGGGGTGACCACACCGGCGCGGTCGGCAACCATCGAACCGTTGGTGCGGTATTCGATAGGGCCGGCCCACGGCTCGTAGCCTTCGGAGATCGAGGAAGCGATGCCGGCGCCACGGGTGTCCGTAAGGAACTTGGTGCGGAAGCCGATGAGGCCACGTGCCGGAACGATGAATTCCATGCGGCACCAGCCGGTACCGTGGTTGGCCATGTTGGTCATGCGGCCCTTGCGGGCAGCCATCAGCTGCGTGACCGCACCGAGGTACTCTTCAGGCACGTCGATGGTCATGTGTTCCATCGGCTCGTGGATCTTGCCGTCGACGGTCCGGGTGACAACCTGCGGCTTGCCGACAGTGAGCTCGAAGCCTTCGCGTCGCATCTGCTCCACGAGGATGGCCAGCGCAAGCTCGCCACGTCCCTGGACTTCCCAGGCATCCGGACGCTCGGTGGGCAGGACCTTGATGGAGACGTTACCGATCAGTTCCTTGTCCAGGCGATCCTTCACCTGGCGCGCCGTGACCTTGGCGCCCTTGACCTTGCCGGCCAGCGGGGAGGTGTTGATACCGATGGTCATGGAGATCGCGGGGTCATCCACCGTGATGAGCGGCAGCGGCTGCGGGTTCTCGGCGTCAGTGAGGGTCTCACCAATGGTGATTTCCTCGATACCGGCAACAGCCACGATCTCGCCCGGGCCGGCAGACTCTGCCGGTACGCGGTCAAGGGCCTTGGTGGCCAGGAGCTCGGTGATCTTGACGTTCTTCAGCTCACCGTTGGCACGCGCCCAGGCGACGGTCTGGCCCTTGCGGAGGGTGCCGTTGTAGATGCGCAGGAGTGCAAGGCGGCCGAGGAACGGGGAAGCGTCCAGGTTGGTGACGTGCGCCTGAAGGACACCGTTCGGGTTGTAGGTCGGCGCCGGGATGTGCTCGATGATCGCCTTGAAGAGGGGTTCGAGATCTTCGTTTTCCGGGGCCGAGCCGTCAGCCGGCTGCTCGAGGGAGGCGCGGCCGACCTTGGCTGCGGCGTAGACCACGGGTACTTCCAGGATCTTGTCCAGGTCCAGGTCCGGAACTTCGTCCGCGAGGTCGGAGGCCAGGCCAAGGAGCAGGTCCATGGACTCGTGGACAACCTCTTCGATGCGGGCGTCGGGGCGGTCGGTCTTGTTGACCAGCAGGATGACGGGCAAGTGCGCGGCAAGGGCCTTGCGGAGGACGAAGCGGGTCTGCGGCAGCGGACCTTCCGAAGCGTCGACCAGGAGGACCACGCCGTCAACCATGGACAGGCCGCGCTCCACCTCGCCACCGAAGTCGGCGTGGCCGGGGGTGTCGATCACGTTGATGGTGATGGTCTCGCCATTGGACGACGGGCCGTTGTAGGCAACCGTGGTGTTCTTGGCGAGGATGGTGATGCCCTTTTCGCGCTCCAGGTCACCGGAGTCCATGACGCGGTCTTCCAGGTGGTTGTGCTCGGCGAAGGAGTTGGTCTGCTTGAGCATGGCGTCGACCAGCGTGGTCTTGCCGTGGTCAACGTGGGCCACAATCGCGACGTTGCGCAGATCACTGCGCGATGCAGTGGTCGCGGCGGTGTTGGTGGTGGTTTCAGACATGCGTAATGGCTCGATTCAGTGGTGAAGTCAGCTGTTGTATCGCGACATTTCCAACCGGAACGCACGACGGATTAGACCCTTTGACACAGGGCACCTTCATAGAGTCTAAACGCTGTGGTATTTATTGGCCTAAAAATCACCCTCCAGGTCATCGAATTGTGCCCTTCATCACAATCGGCAGCGAACTCCGGATGAGCCGGAAACAGCAAAGGAGCCGGTACCACTTCCCCCCCCCCACGGAAGTGGTACCGGCTCTTCTGCTCCCCCGGCTGGCACTCAGCGCACGGGCGCCAGGACCGTCAGGCCACCACGGGCGGAAGCATCAGGCTGGCACCCGGGATCGCGTTGAGCAGGGCCTTGGTGTAGTCCTGCTGCGGCGAATCGAAGACGTCGTCCGTGCTGCCCGTCTCCACGAGCTTGCCCTTCTGCATCACGCAGACATGGTCGGCGATCTGCCGCACGACGGCGAGGTCGTGCGTGATGAACAGGTACGTCAGGCCAAGATTGGACTGCAGCTCGGCCAGGAGGTTCAAGACCTGGGCCTGCACCAAGACGTCCAAAGCGGAGACCGCTTCGTCACAGATGATCACTTCGGGGTCGAGGGCGAGCGCGCGCGCGATCGCGACGCGCTGCCTTTGGCCGCCGGAGAGCTCGTTCGGGTACCGCTGCATGGTGGACTGGGGCAGCGCCACCTGGTCCAGGAGTTCCCGGACCTTCTTCTCGCGGCTGACCTTGTCACCGATCTTGTGGGTCCGGAGCGGTTCCTCGATGGTCCTGAAGATGTTGTACATCGGGTCGAGTGAACCGTACGGGTCCTGGAAAATCGGCTGGACGCGGCGCCGGAACTTGAAGATTTCCCGGCTGTTCAAGGTGGAGGTGTCCACACCGTCGAAAACGATCCGGCCCGACGTCGGCGCGAGCAGGTTGAGGACCATCTGGGCCACGGTGGACTTGCCGGAACCCGATTCACCCACGATCGCCGTCGTCGTCCCCCGTTTGACGTTGAACGAGACGTTGTCCACCGCAGTGAAGTCCGTTGCCTTGCCCATTCCGGAGCGCAGCTTGAAGACTTTGCTGAGGCTTTCGACCTTCAGGACGTCGTCGGCCAATGCCTTTTCGGCCACAGCTTCGGTGGGCGCCAGGAGTTCTTCCGTCTGGATTCCTTCGGCCTTGGCGGCCTGGATCCTACGCGAAGCGAGTGACGGCGCCGAGGCCACCAACCGCTGGGTGTAGGGGTGTTGCGGGTTGCGAAGCAATTCGAGGGAAGGACCGGCCTCCACCACGTTGCCGCGGTACATGACCACTACTTTGTCCGCGCGCTCGGCAGCGAGGCCGAGATCGTGGGTGATGAGCAGGACTGCCGTGCCGAGTTCCGCCGTCATGGTTTCGAGGTGGTCAAGGATCTGCCGCTGCACCGTGACGTCCAGGGCCGACGTCGGCTCATCGGCGATCAGGAGCCGCGGCTGGCAAGACAGGCCGATGGCGATCAGGGCCCGCTGGCGCATGCCGCCGGAGAATTCGTGCGGATACTGCTTGGCGCGGCGTGCGGAGTCCGGCAAGCCGGCCTCCCCCAGGACGCGGGCGACGTCGGCAGGACCGCTGGGCTTGCCGTTGGCGCGCAGTGTCTCGCGGACCTGGTAGCCGATCTTCCAGACCGGGTTGAGGTTGGACATCGGATCCTGCGGAACCATGCCGATCGTGTTGCCGCGCAACTCGATCATGTGCCGTTCCGGGGCGTGGGAGATGTCCTCGCCGTCGAGCAGGATCTGCCCGCTGGAAACCCTGCCGTTCTCCGGCAGGAGGCCGATGGCGGCGAGCGCCGTCGTCGACTTCCCCGAACCGGACTCCCCCACAATGGCGACAGTCTCGCCGGGCATGATGGTCAGGTGCGCATTCTTGACGGCCTGGAATTCGCCGCTCGCCGTCTGGAAGGAGATGGCGAGGTCCCGGATTTCAAGGAGCGGACGCTCTTCGGTTCCGGCTTCGTCGATGGTGACGTTGGATGTTGTCATGATTGCCTCCTTCATCGCTTGCGGCTCTTGGGGTCAAGGGCGTCACGCAGCGCGTCGCCAAGCATGATGAAGCTCAGGACCGTGATGGACAGTGCGGTTGCGGGGAACATCAGCACCTCGGGGTTGGTGCGCAACGTGTCCTTCGCCGCGGAAATGTCGTTACCCCAGGACATGATGCTGCCGGGCAGGCCAATGCCCAGGAAGGACAGCGTTGCTTCCGTCACGATGAAGACGCCAAGCTCCATGGTGGCCAGGACGATGATCGGCGCGAGCGCGTTCGGAACGACGTGCCGGACCAGCGTGCCGATCTTGGAGACACCGAGCGAGCGTGCGGCCGTGACGAAATCCGCGTTGCGGACTTCGATCACGGCCCCACGGGTGATGCGGGCCATTTGGGGCCAGCCGAGCATCACGATGACCATGACCACCGTGAACACGCTCTTGTTCTCGCGGAAGAAGGGGAGCTGGGTAACTACCAGCGCGCCAAGGACCAAGGGCAACGCGAAGAAGATGTCGCCGATGCGGGCAATGATGGTGTCAACCCAGCCGCCGAAGAAGCCTGCCAGTGCACCGAGGGTGACCCCGATGATCAGGACGAAAATGACGGAGACGACGCCGACAGTCAAGGATGCCTGGGTGCCGTGGATGACGCGGGAGTAGATGTCGCAGCCCTGGAAGGTGAATCCCAGGGGGTGGCCGGCCGAGGGGCCCGCGAGGGAGTCGCCCAGCTGGCAGTTGTCGTTCGGGGCAGTCTGCGTGAAGAGGCCTGGGAAGAACGCGACCACGAGGAGCAGCAGGATCATGAGCGCCGAGATGATGAAGAGCGGCCGACGGCGGAGCTTCCGCCAGGCATCCGCCCACAGGCTCAGGGGTGCTGCGTCGACCTTGAGGGTATCGGTCGCCAGCAGCGGTGTCTCGTCGATAGGGGCAACATAGTGCTCGATCTGACGGTTACTTTTCATAACGGATCTACTTTTCATAGCGAATCCTGGGGTCAAGCCAGGCGTAAAGGAGGTCCACCAACAGGTTGGCGGCAACGAAGACCAGTACCAGGACGCTCACAATGGCGACGACTGTGGGGCCTTCGCTGCGGATCACGGCTTGGTAGAGCTTCTGGCCGACGCCGGGCACGTTGAAAATGCCTTCGGTGACGATCGCGCCGCCCATCAAGCCACCCAGGTTCGCGCCCAGGTAGGTGACCACGGGAATCATGGAGTTTCGCAGGATGTGGGCCAGGACCACGCGGGGGCGGGACAGGCCTTTTGCGGTTGCCGTGCGGACGTAGTCGGCGTTCATGTTTTCAATGACCGAGGCGCGGGTCAGGCGCAGCACGTAGGCAAAGGACACGAGGCCAAGGACGGTGGCCGGAAGGATCAGGGTGCCCCAATCCGCGTTGGATCCAACGGTCGGCTTGGCCCAGCCAAGCTGTACGCCAACGACGAGCTGAAGCACGAAGCCCAGGACGAACGTCGGGACGGCAATGACCACGAGGGACGCGACAAGCACGGTGGAGTCGAAGATCTTTCCCTTGCGCAAGCCTGCAATCAAGCCGAAGGCCACACCGAAGACAGCCTGGATGGCAAGGGCCTCGACGGCGAGCATGGCGGTGACCGGGAAAACACGGCCAAGGGTGGCGGCGATTGGCTGGCCGGTGAAGTCCACCCCGAGGTTGAACGTGAAGAGGTTCTTGAGGAACAGTCCGTACTGGACCCAGAACGGCTGGTCGAGGTTGTATTGCTGGCGCAGCGCGGCAATGACGGACTCGCTGGGCGGTCGGTCGCCGAACAGGGCGCGGATGGGGTCGCCCGGGAGGGCAAAGACCATGAAGTACACGAGCAGGGTGGTTCCCAGGAACACGGGAATGACCTGCAGCAAACGCCGGAGGATGTACTGGGTCACAGCAACGGTTCCTGGGCGCTCTTGAAAATGTGGGGATTCATTTGGGACAGCTTTCGTGCCGAATCAAGGCATGGGGGCCCGGTTTGTGGCCGGACCCCCATACGCTAACGAGCTTGGAACAAGTCCAGTAGGACTACTTTGCGGTGATGTTGTAGTACAGCAGGACGCCGTTCCAGCCGGAGTCAACGTTGCTGACGTTCTGGCTCCATACAGCCTGGCGTGCCTGGTACCACAGGGGCAGGTTCGGGAGGTCCTTGAAGAGGATTTCCTGAGCCTGGGTGAACTTCTTGTTGGCGTCGTCCGTGGACTTGGAAGCCAGGCCCTCGGTCAGCAGCTTGTCGAACTCAGGGTTGCTGTAGCCCTCGTAGTTGGCGCTGGCTCCGGTCTTCAGCAGCGGGCCGAGGAAGTTGAACAGCGACGGGTAGTCTGCCTGCCATCCGGCGCGGGTGAAGCCCGGGAGGGTCTTGGCCGTGCGGAGGTTCAGGATCTCGGCGAACTTGGCGAACGGCTGGCCTTCTGCCTTGATGCCGAGGTTGTTCTTCAGGTTGTTGGCAACGGCGTCAATCCATTCCTTGTTGCCACCATCGGTGTTGTACGCGAGCTGCAGAACCTTGTCGGCGGGCCACGGGCTCATGGCGTTTGCCTTTGCCCAGAGGTCCTTGGCCTTCGCGGCGTCGAACTTCAGAACGTCGGAGCCTGTCACGTTGGCGTTGTAGCCATCGATGGACGGCGACGTGAAGTCCTTCGCAGGGATGCGGGTGCCGTTGAAGACGACCTTGGTGATCTCATCGCGGTTGATCGCCATGGAGATGGCCTGGCGGCGCAGCTGGCCGGCGGGTCCCTGGAACTCAGGCAGGTAGTTCGGGATGTTCAGGGTTGCGTTGCCCGCGTAAGCCTTGTTGAGGCTGTGGTCCGGGAAGTCCGTTGTGTAGGTCTTCAGGGCGTTCGTGGGCAGGACGTCGGTTACGTCAAGGTTGTTGGCCTGGACGTCGGTGTAAGCCGGAGCCGGGTCGGTGTAGAACTTGAAGGTCACGCCGCCGTTCTTGGCCATGCGCGTGCCCTGGTAGTCCGGGTTCTTGACGAGGGCGATCTGGCTGTCGTGCTGCCAGGCACCCTTGGCGGCCATCTTGTACGGGCCGTTGCCGATCGGGTTTTCGCCGAAGGCCTTCGGGTCCTTGAGGGCGTCGGCCGGAAGCGGCATGAAGGCGGAGTAGCCGAGGCGCTGCGGCCAGTCGGCCTCCGGCTGGGCCAGCTTGACCGTGATGGTCGAGTCGTCCTTCAGCACCAGGCCGGACATCGTCTGGGCGGTCGGTGCGGGAGTCGACGTTGACTTTCCGTCCGCGCCCTTGGTCTTCGTGACGGCGCTGACTGCGTCGTAGCCTTCGATCGATTCGAAGAAGCTGCTGCTGGACTGGGCGTTGGTGCTCAGTGCGGCGAAGTTCCAAGCATCAACGAAGCTCTTGGCGGTGACTGCCTCGCCGTTGGTGAACTTGGCGCCCTTCTTGACCTTGATGGTGTAGTTCTGGCCGTCGCTCGTGTCAATGGATTCCGCGAGTGCGTTCACGGACTTGCCATTGGCGTCGTAGCTGGTCAGTCCTTCGAACAGGAGGTCGACAACGCGGCCGCCGTACACCTCGTTGGTGTTGGAAGGGATGAGGGGGTGCTGGGGTTCATTGCTGTATGCGGTGATGATTTTGTTCGGATCGCCGGCAGCGGTGGGGCCACTGCTTCCGGAGCCAGCGCTGCCGCATCCGGTGAGGGCAAGCGCGGCGACTGCGAGCAAGCCAAGAGCTTTGGAAGTGCGCGAAAAACGCATTCCGCCTCCTATGGATTCAGGGGGATGGGTCGGGGCAACTCATAGCTGCCCCCGGGGCCAGGCACAGAATTATCCTGTGACGCGGCCTACATGGATGTGTAATCCTAACCACAGCTTGTCCGAAATATGGAATCCCATTGGCATGAACAACGAAGTGTGCACTTGACAGTTTTAGTAATGAAGCAGTCATTTCAAGTAAATGAAGCAGTCATTTCACGAAATGGGATTTTCCTTGCTACACTCGACATGCCTGCCCCCTGGTTTCCCCCGGAAAACCAGGGTTTTTCGGGCATCCCGTACGGAGTGCAGCCGGCCTGGCCGGCGCGTCAACAAGCACCAAAAAAGAGCCCCCGCCGCCCATGGCGACGGAGGCTCTTTCGGTTGCGACCATCAGTTCGTGCCGCCGCGAGTGCCTTCGGGTTGCTACTCGATGCCGGCCGCCATGAGTTGGGCGCGCAGTTCGCGACGCTCACGCTGCTTCTCGGGGTCCGGCAGCGGCACCGCCGCCAGCAGCCTCTGCGTGTACGGCTCCTGCGGATTGCGAAGGATCTGCTCGCGGGTGCCCTGCTCCACGATCCTGCCCCGCTGCATCACGCAGATCCGGTCCGCGAGCACGTCAACCACGGCAAGGTCGTGCGTCACGAACAGGCACGCGAATCCCAGCTCCCTCTGCAGGTTCTGGAAAAGTTCCAGGACCTTCGCCTGCACCGAAACGTCCAGCGCCGACGTCGGCTCATCCGCGACCATCAGCTTGGGCTGCAGGGAGAGCGCCCGGGCAATGCCGACGCGCTGCTTCTGGCCGCCTGACAATTCATGTGGATAGCGGTTGCGGTACCCGCGCGGCAATTCCACCTGGTCCAGGAGGGTCTCAATCCGTTTCTGCAGATCGATGCCCTTCGCGACCCCGGCGAGGTACATCGGTTCGCCGATGCTTTCGCCGATGGGCAGCCGCGGATTCAACGACGACGACGGATCCTGGAACACCATGCCGATGTCGCGGCGCACTTCGTGCAGTTGCTTTCCATTCCGCTTTGCGGCGGAAATGTCCTGCCCCACCACGCGCATGCTGCCCGCGGCTACGGGCAACAGCCCGACGGCGGCGCGTCCAATGGTCGTCTTGCCCGATCCGGACTCCCCCACAAGGCCTACAACCTGGCCGGGGTAGATCACGAGGTTGGCTCCCTCGACAGCTCGGAACGCGGGGACCCGGCCCTGCTTGGGGTACTCGATGGCGACGTCGACCAGCTCAAGCACGGGCTCACCCTTGGGCTTGGCTGCTTCTTCGGCCGCAGCCTTCAAAGCGGCCTGGTTCTCAAGTTCCCGGCGGACCAGCTCATCGTGATCGACCGATTCCAGCTCGGAGTGGGTTGCGGCAGCCAACGCCGCGGTGACGTCAACGTCGGCGCTGTCAGCACCCTGTCCCAGGTGGGGAACAGCGGCTAGAAGAGCTTGTGTGTATCCGTGCTGCGGGTTGCTGAAGATCTGTTGGGCAGTGCCGCTCTCCACGATGACGCCCTGGCGCATCACGGCAATTCGATCGGCGAGGTCGGCCACAACACCCATGTCGTGCGTGATCAGGACGATGGCGCTGTCCAGCTTGTTGCGCAGGTTGCGCATCAGGTCCAGGATTTCAGCCTGGACCGTCACATCCAAGGCAGTGGTGGGTTCGTCTGCGATCAGGAGCTTGGGATCACAGGACAATGATTGCGCGATCATGGCTCGCTGCCGCTGGCCGCCGGAGAGCTGGTGCGGATACGACTTGAAGGCCTTCTCCGGGTCCGGCAGCTCCACCAGCTCGAGCATGCGCAAGGCCCGCTGCTTGGCTTCATCGGGCGAGATCGAGTTGTGCAGCCGGATCGTCTCCACTATTTGCGTACCCACGGTGTACACAGGGTTGAGCGCGGTCATGGGCTCCTGGAAGATGACCGCGACATCCTTGCCGCGGACTTCACGGATGTTGCCTGATTTCTCACCCAGCAGCTCCTTGCCCGAGAGCTTGACGCTCCCCCGGACACGGCTGTTGCTGGGCAGCAAGCCAAGCAGTGCCATGGAACTTGCACTCTTGCCGGACCCGGACTCACCGACGATCGCGAGGACCTCGCCGGCCCTGACCTCGTAGTTCAGTCCGATGGCGGCAGGGACCCATTTCTTATCCACGCCAAAGTCGACGCTGAGATCGCGTACTTCCAGGACCATGGCCCCGCGCGCGCTCTTATCCGACTCGGTCTCGAGGTGGGTGGCCTCCGGTTCGCGGCTGGCGTTGTCAGTCATGTTGGGTCTTCCCTTCCGACCGGGCCACCCTCCAAGGGGTGATTAGTGAAGTAGCCCGGAATCCTGAATTATTAGGGGCATGAGCAGAGCGCCGTATGCCGGAAATGTCGAAATCTTCAAGGCCCGCACCAGCAAGATTTTTGCTTGGATCTGCTGGGCAGTTGCCGTTTTCGGAGTGGTCGTTGCGCTCGTGGCAGCCGGACCGCGCTCCCTTCCCGGAACCACTCCCCTGCTCTTCGTAGCGTTTCTTGGCTGGTTGCTCTTCTGGCGCCCGGTTGTGGTGGTCCGGGATTCCGGCGTCGCGCTGGAGAATCCCTTCCGGACCATCGATGTTCCCTGGGATGCCCTGGTGCAGGTTGATACCCGCTACGCCCTCACGCTGGTGACGCCCCGCAAGAAGTATCCGGCGTGGGCTGCTCCCGCGCCGGGAATCTGGGGCGGGCGCAATGCCCGCCCTGAGCATCTCAAAGGACTCCCGGGCACCACCTACGGCCCCAGCAGCTCGGTTCGCCCCGGAGATCTCAAGAACACCGATTCCGGCGCCGCAGCGATCCTGGTGCGCACCCGCTGGCAGGACCTCGTCGAGGCCGGACGCGTGGAGCCCGGCCGGGCTGAAGACGCTTCGGTGACCGTTGCCATCGGATGGTTCCGGATAGCAGCCACGGTAGCCCTGGCCGCGGCCAGTTACTGGGCGGTCTTCCTGTAGGAGGTTTCCCTGGACGGGTAGCACTCAGCTGCCTTTCGAGGCGTCGGCAACGGGCGCCGTCGTGCTCGAGTGGCGCGTGGTTTCGATGGCGGTCTTGGCTTTGAACTTCTTCTGCCGGGGATCGAAGGCGTCCCGCAGGCCGTCTCCGATGAAGTTGATGCTGAGGCAGATGAGGATGATGAACAGGCCGGGGAACCAGAACAGCCACGGCCTCGTTGCGAAAGCTTCTTGGTTCTGGGCAACCAGCAGGCCGAGCGAGGTGTCGGGAGCCTTCACGCCGAGGCCCAGGTAGCTGAGTGCCGTCTCGAGCAGGATCGCCGCGGACATGGTCAGCGTCACGTTGACGATCAGCACACCCACGGCGTTGGGGAGGATGTGCTTGAAGATGATCCTTGCGTTGGACGCTCCGGAGATCCTGGCTGCGTCAACGAACTCCCGCTCGCGCAGGGTCAGGAACTCACCGCGGACCAGGCGGGCGAGGCCCACCCAGCTCACAAAGCCGAGGAAAATGCCAAGGATGACGACGCCGTTGTTGGCGGCAAATCCGGTCAGCCAGCTTCCCTCATCCCTGCGGTTGGCTATCTGGCCAACAACAGCCGCAAGGAGCAGCAACGGAATGATGATGATGACATCGGTCAGGCGCATGAGGATGGCTTCGACCCAGCCGCGGAAATAGCCGGCGAGTCCCCCGACGATTGCGCCGACCGCGCCCGCGATGGCGCCGATCAGGACCATGACCGTGATGGATTGTTGGGCACCGCGCATGGTCATGGCAAACAGATCGCGTCCAATACGGTCCTGGCCGAAGGGGTGCTCTCCCCAGGCGAGCGGCCAAAACGACGACGTGGGGGCACCGTCATTGACCAAGGGCGAAACGTCCACATGGTTGTACTTCCACCATCCGGGAATCCCGAATGCGCCCACCGAGGTGAAAGCAAGCAGGAAGATCACTGCAAAAACCGCGAGCCCGATCAGGGCGCCGGTGTGGCCGAAAAACCTCTTGCGGACAATCTGGCCCTGGCTCAGGCCGCTGGTGACTTCGCTGCTTGCATGGGTGGCTGCAGCTTCGGCAAGCGCCTGTTGCGCGAGGAGTTCTTCCTCTTGGGTTGGCTGGCTCATGCTTTGATCCTTACGCGTGGGTCGAGCGCGGAGTACGCGAGGTCCGCTATCAGGTTGAAGACCATGGCGGTGATTGCAACACAAAGGAACACGCCCATCACGGGGTTCGGGTCAGTGTGCAGCAGTCCGTCGATGAACAGGAAACCCATGCCCCGAACGGAGAAGACCGTTTCCGTGATGACGGCGCCACCGATCAACGCACCGATGTCGAAAGCAACGATCGTTGCAATAGGGATCAGGGCGTTCCGGAAGGCGTGGCCCATGATCACGGAACGTTCGCTCAGACCCTTTGCCCGCGCAGTCCGGATGTAGTCCATGTTCATGATTTCGAGCATCGACGAGCGTGTGAACCGGGTGTAGCTGGCCAACGACACAAGGATGAGGGCAATCGTCGGCAAGACGAGGTGGGTCAAGGTGTCTGTCGACATGATCCAGAAATCGCCTTGGATGTTCGGGGTTCCTGCCCCGATCGTGGCGATGGGGCGCCCGCGCACCCGGCTGTTGTTGAAATAGGACGGCCAAGCCTGCATGAATTTGTCCACAACCACAAGGAACCCGACCAGGAAGGCGGTCAGCCCGGCGGCGCGCATGGACTGGCCGCGGTCGTAGCCGCCCATGAAGTACCCCACTGCCACGCCAACCAAGATAGTGGCGATGGCCAGGAGGAAGATCATCAGCCCGGTCGCGTCATTGAGCAGCGGCTGCACAGCAAAGTAGGCAACCACGCCAATGCCCACCACGATCAGGCTTGATTGCAGGGCCTTGCGGTTCTTGAGTCCGGAAACCAAAATCGTGATTCCGAAGGCGATTCCCACCCCCATGATGGCGATGATGACCGGCCCCAGGCCGGGATTGCGGAACCATTGAGTCAGCGAGAAGTAGAAGAGAATAAGCGAAACAGCCGCAAAAACCGAGCCTCCGACGATCAGTCGGCGCCTCACCGCACCGCCGACGACGACGGCCCCGACGATGCCAAGGACGGCCCCGATTCCAAGGGCCACGACCGGCGGTATTTCGGGATTTCGGAGGAAGTCATTAAAGCCGATGGCACCGAATTCCTTGAGGAGAACGGCTACCCAGAAGATCGGCAGGGAGAAGAACAGGAAAGCCATGAAGGTTACGCCGTAGTCCAACGCGCTGTACTGGCGCAGTGCCGTAACGATGCCGAGCGAAATGCCGATGAGAATCGCAAGGATTGTCGCACCGGTAACCAGCGTCAGGGTTTGGACCAGCGCGAAACCGAGCGCCTCCGTGATTGGCTGCCCGGCAATGTTCTTACCAAGATTGCAGGCATTGCCGAAGGGAACCAGACACTGGGCAGCGCCTCCCAACCACTTGAAATAGCGCAGCGGCGCCGGTGTGTCGAGGTCGAGCAGATTGATTCGCGCATCCATCAGTGCTTGCCGGTTCGGCGCGCTGCTGGTGCGGAGCTCTTCCAAAGGGTCCCCGGACAACGCCGTCAGGAGATACACCAGGAAAGAAGCTCCAAGGAGAATGAATGCGGCGGTTACGAGCCGCCGGACGATATAGGTCACCATGGTGAAGAACCTCGAAATCCAGGCCCGGGGTCTCCGGCGCCTATCGCAGAATCGTGCCCCTTCCCTGCTTGAGGTCGTTGGGGAAGCAGACAATGTGCCGGTTCGCCAACCCGAAGGCGCCGGGACCATGATACGTCGGTCCCGGCGCCTCGGCTGGCGATATTGCGCGCTAGTTGGGCCTTACTTCTGAGCCCACTCCCAGAAGTTCCACCAAACGCCAGTCTGGTTCGGCATGAGCTTCACACCGGTGATGCGGTCGCTGTAGGCGTCCACGTTCACGGACTGGAAGAGCGGCACGCCGTATGCGGAGTCCCAGATCTTCTTGTCGATCTGCTTCTGCAGATCATCCTGCTTGCTGCGGTCGGTGGTGACCACGAGCTCTTCCATCAACTTGTCAGCGTCAGTGTTGCTGAACTGGTTGAAGTTGTTGCCACCAGCGGTCTTGAAGATCTGCGGAACGCCGGAGACACCGACGCCCGGGTTGATCCAGCCGAAGATGGTGGCATCGTAGCCGCCCTTGCCCAAGGCCTTGCCCCAGTCGGACTTGCCCAGGCCGCCGTCGACGATCTTGAAGCCAGCCTTGGTGGCGGATTCGCGGATCAGCGAGAAAGCGTCAACGCGGTTGGGGTTGTCCTTGTTGTACATGATGCGGATTTCCGGAGTAGCGCCGTTCAGGAGCTTCTTGGCACCATCAATGTCCACGTCCTGGTAGGCCGAGGAGCCGTTGTTCTTGGCGGAGTCGGCGTAGGCAGCCTGCTGGGGAACGAAGATCTGCGAGTCCAGCGGCTTCGCGTTCGGGTCAAGCTTGCCAATGATCTTGCTGACGATGTCCTTGCGGGGCACTGTCTTCATGAAAGCGGTACGCACGTTTTGGTCGGCCAGCGGACCCGAGAAGTTCAGGTCCAAGTGGTCGAAGGCCAGCTGGTTGCCCTGGTCGACAGTGACGCCCTGGCTGGAGAGTGCCTTCAACTGGTCGAGGGTGTCCGCGGAAGCCTGCGGGGCAATGATGTCCGCCTCGCCGTTCTTGAGGGCCTGGACCTGTGCCGGCGCCGAACCGATGTACCGGACGGTAATTTCGTCAAGGTTTGGAGTCGGTCCCCAGTTGTAGTCCTTGTTGCGAACCATGGTGAGGGACTGGTCCTGGTTCATGCTCTTGACGATGTAAGGACCGTTTGAGAGGAACAGGGTCGGGTCAGCGGGAAGCGTCTTCGTGTCGAAGCCGGTGTTCCACATGTCCGACATTGCCTTCAGCTTCGGGTCGGCGGGCAGCGGTGCCTTGGAGTCTCCGCGCGGCTTGCTCTTGAAGAAGTCAATCAAGGCCTGGGTGTCCTTCAGGCCGGCCTTCTGCGCAAGGACATGGGCAGGAACGTCAATGCCGGGACCACCAAGCACGATCTCCCAGTCAGCGAACGGCTTGGAGTACTTGAGGGTGAGGGTCTTGTTGTTGTTGCTGATCTCCGGGAAGTCCGTCAGACTCAGGCCCGTGTTGTCACCAGCGTACGAGAAATAGGACGTGCCCGTCTTTGCCTTGGCATCGGCGTCGTCGTAGTAGCCGGAGAACGCCGCCCACTGCAGGAGGAGGTCAGCTGCGGAGACCGGGGTGCCATCAGACCACTTCACACCATCGTTGATGGTGTACTTGACGGTCAGCGGGTTGTCCGAGACCTTCTCCATCTTGCCGAACTTGTCGTTGTGTACGACGTTCAGCTTGTTGTCGATGTAGTAGAAGCCCGAGTGCGTTGCGTAGCTGACCTTGGAGTTGATGTCAGTATTGCCATCGGCTGTGTTGGGGTTGAACGTGTTGAAAGCGTTGACCTCGACCACAGTGGCCGTGCCACCCGTCTTGGCTGCTCCAGTGGATGGGGTATTGCCACCGGAATTGCCGGCACAGGCGCTCAGTGCGATCGCGGCGATTGCCGCAATACCCACTGCTTTGGAAGTACGTCCGAAACGCATTCCGCCTCCTATTTTTTTGAGTGGAAAAAGCCGGCGCTGTTGACTCCGGCAGACTGCCACAACCCCCTCAGCAGGCTTGTGGCTCGTCTCACATGAGCAGTAGCCTAGCGCCCGGAACGGATCTTTGGGTCTAAAGTTTCCCGCCGGTAAAGTTTGTTATCGAGATGCAATCATTGAAGGACGTCCTAGGGGTTCCGTGATCCGCGCCAACATGACATAAGCCCCGATTCACGGCGAACCGGGGGCTTATGTCAGTTAATTCCCCATCACTGAACCCTCCTGGCGGGGAGTGCCTGGAACAGATCTCACGATCCGATGGCAGCGTGCAGCGGTATCCAGACCTCGTGTTGGGGTTTACGTTGAGGTGCATGGGCGAGAAATTCACTTATGTGGGCGGTCCCCGTGATAAAGAACGCAGCAAGGGCGAGGTATCGGACTTCTATATCCGGCGCTTCAGTCCTACGTGGGCCGTCCGGTATCCGAGTCGGGTGTAGAAGGCTCGAGCCTGCTCCCGTGCTTCGTCTGTGGTCACTTGTGCCAGTTGCGCCCCGCGCGCACGCCCAAAATTGTGTGCCCACTCAAGCATCGCGGTGCCCAGGCCTTGTGAACGTTCCGCGGCAGCAACCCGCAGTCCCTCGATCTGCAAGCGGGAAGAACCACCCCGGGAAAGTCCTGGGATAACAGTCAATTGCATCGTGGCAACGATGCGATCGGCATCATTTCGGACAACCCCCAGATAGTTGGAGCGGTCCCGAACAACCAGGTTGTAGGCCGCCTCGTATCGTTCGAGCTCGACGCACTCACGATCGGGGCCGAACTGATCATCGGACAGCAGCGCGGCGATGGCTTCGACATCATCGCGGCTCGCCCGTTCCAGCCTGAAGGTCCGGCCCGCCACCCGCAGCAGTCCTCGAACCGAGGATCGCGCATCTGCCTGCAAACGAGCGACCAGCAGATCGAGCCATCCGCCGACGTTCGCTCGAGCCTCAACGGTGTCGGGATAACGGCACCTCAAATGCAGGCCGGACTCGTCCAGGATGAACCAAAGCATGACGCCGTCCGTGTCGATTGTCGCGCTCACGTACTGGGCGTCGAGTCCGACCGAGTCGATTCGTACCGGCAGCCTGCGTAGGTCCAGCCAGGAGATCGCGAACATCCCAGGGGCGACGGGCATGCCGCCCCATGGAGCCAGAACGTCCGCGAGCGGCCACGAGCCAAGCTGCACAGCCTCTTTTACCGCGGCCGCCGCGGCGAGCGGCTCGGGGACCGCAGATTCAAGCACCGAATTGGTAATGAACCAGCCGACTGAGTCATGCCATTTGTCGTCGAAGCGGCTGTGCACGGGAAACACAGCCCGCAGCGGGGTTCCCGCCAACTCGCGGGTCACCGCGGTCATCGCAACAACAGCGAGTGCGAGCGTCGAGACGCCGTCGTTGCGGGCTTGCGCCGCGAACGCCGCACCGTCGTCGAGATCGAACACATCCCGGACTTCCACACGCTCGCGCTGAGGATTGGGCGCACCCAGGGGCAACGGGAATTGCGGCATGACTCCGCCGCTGTCCCCGATGATTTGTTCCCACCGTTGACGCACGTGGTCCGGCGCCGCTTTCCGGTCTAGAAGTGCTTGCGTGTGCTCAACAAATGCCGGTGCTGGCTCGGGCAACAATTCGCGGCCGGCGCTCCCGGCGTCGAGGGCCGACAGCAGGTCGCGCGCGATCACCAGCATCGACCACATGTCGACGTGGGAGTGGTCGGCTGCAATCACAACCGTGAGTCCGGCAGCAGTCTCCAATACGCACAGGCGGTGTGAGGGTTGTTGGTATGGCGAGCACGCGGCGTCGAGAATGTCCCGCACTGCATCATTGACGGCTTGGCCTGGAGACACCTGATGCTCCACCCAGGTTCCCGGACCAATATCAATTTCGTAAAGCTCCGGCTCACCGTCCTCACCGGGAACGAAAGCCGTTCGCAGCGTGCCGTGGCGGCCGACGACGGCCAGCCAGGCATCGGCAATCGACTCACGACGAGTTGGTGCAGGCAGCCGAAAAGACATTGCCATCCAGGAGCCGGGCCGGTCGCCGGCTCCTACATGGAGCCGCTGATCAAAGGACACCGGAAGACGCCGGCGGAGCGCAGACACGCTGACGTCATAGCCCCAAAGTCGTCCGAACGGTAGCCGCAGGTGCGTGACGTTGGTCAGGCGCATGGCAGTATCCTATCGCCCCAGATAGCCTGAACGTTCAACGCGGCCGCTCAAGGTGGCGCTGCCAGTCACGGAACGAGGAGCCTGATGCCCACTTTCGAGGTTCCCGGAGCCGAGCTTGCGGTTGCTTTGAGCGACGAAGGTGGACACCCGGTTGTCCAACTGCATGGCCTGACATCAAGCCGCGCGCGTGATCGGGTGCTCAACCTCGACCTCGGCCGAGGGCTGAGTGGAACTCGACTGCTGCGGTACGACGCACGCGGCCATGGCCGGTCGACAGGGCGCAAGGTCCCCGAGGACTATCAATGGCAAAACCTCGCCGATGACCTCCTGCGGCTGCTCGATCGCTGGTTCCCCGGCGAACGTGTCCACGGAGTCGGTCCCTCGATGGGTACCGGCACGCTCTTGCACGCCGCTTCCCGCGAGCCTGGCCGCTTTAGCGGGCTCACGCTGATGGTGCCACCCACCGCGTGGGAAACCCGAGCCGCACAGGCTGCAAACTACCGGGCTGCCGCGGCGCTTATCGAGGCTGTTGGCGTCGAGGAATTCCTGGCCACCACGCGCGGGGCAACACCGCCGCCGGCCACAATTGGGGCGCCAGAGACCGTGCCCGACGTCGCCGACGCCCTCTTGCCGTCGTTGTTTCGAGGCGCGGCACTCAGCGATCTGCCTGATCTTGAGGCCCTCGCGCGAATCGACGTACCGGCGACGATCCTGGCCTGGGTCGATGATCCGGGCCACCCGCTGTCAACCGCGGAAACCCTTGCCGCGCTGCTCCCCCAAGCAACGCTGACAGTAGCCCGCACCCCGGAGGACGTCGAAACCTGGCCTAATATCCTGAGCCAGGATGTCGCCGGTTGGGGTTAAGCCAGGATGATCGTTACCCGATCAGGTAGACCATGCCGCGCCCCTCGTCGGCGAGATTGGTGGCGAAGACCCGGGCCCGTCGAAGATAGCCAACGGCATACTCGACGTCAAGGTCCCGATCGACATATGGCGAATCCGGCAACCGCTGCCTCACCTCCGCATCAGAGATATCGTCCAAGTCCTGAGCAATCGACAAAACCTCGGACGGAGTCAGGGCCCTTACCCACGGATCCCAACCTTCGCCATGCATGGTCACGTTGCCTTCAAACATACGAAAAGCGGGTCGCGCCGCCATGGCCGCCCCCAATGGGGCCGTGAGAACCTGCAGATGCCGCCATGCCTTGTCCAGATAGAGCATGTCGCGCTCAGATATCAATTGTTCGAAGGTGGTACCGCTGGTCCCGACACCAGGGTCAAGGCCCCAAGCATCAGCAAGTGGATCGACGGACACGAAGGTCATCGGGTCGGAAAGCACCTGTTCAGTGAGTTCGCCGTCGAATGCATATGCGTAATATCTGATTCCCATTCACCAAGTATTGCCAAAGCGCAAGCTGCGCAGGAGGGCTGAGTTGCGTTATGTGGATAACTCGCGAGATGAACTGTACCGGCATGTCGATGACCAGCCGCACCGATTTGTTCACGCACCCCTGAGAGGCGTGATGGCCGCGATCTGCCCGGCCGCACGAACTTCGGCAACGTCGGGGATCGGCCATCGGCGAAAGACCGGGCACCTGACCAGGATGTAAACGCCGTGATCGCCGTGGGCAGCAGGCATCCGGCCGGCGAAGTCGCCCTGGTCTACCCCGTGCCGGATAGGACGGCGTAAATATCCGAGCCACCGCAGCGTGCGGGTGGTTAGGCTGGGTGGATGGCGACAGTTATTCTCGTGCGGCACGGCCGCACTACAGCCAATGCCACGGGGCTGCTGGCCGGGCGGGCGGTCGGCATCAGCCTGGACCAGGTCGGGCGCGACCAGGCGGCTCTGGCTGGAGACCGGCTCGCCGCGGTGCCCTTGGTCGCGGTGGTGTCGAGCCCGCTTGAGCGTTGTCAGCAGACCGCCCAGCTCATCCTCGATCGCCAGGCTGGCACGCCGTACGCGCCGGTCGATCCCGATCTCACCGAGTGCGATTACGGTCAGTGGCAGGGCCGCATGCTCAGTGATCTCGCGACCGAGGATCTGTGGCCGGTTGTGCAGTCCCAACCGTCCGCCGTCGTCTTTCCCGGAGGTGAATCCATGGCCGCGATGCAGGCCCGGTCGGTGGCCGCGATTCGGCGCCACGATGCAGCCTTCGAAGCCGAGTACGGGCCAGGAGCCGTGTGGGTTGCGGTAAGTCACGGTGACATCATCAAGTCAATCCTCGCCGACGCGCTCGGCATGCACCTTGACCTGTTCCAGCGTATTACCGTGAACCCCGCTTCCGTATCGATCGTGCGCTACGGCGGTAACCAGCCGAGCGTCTACGCGACCAACACCGATGCGGGTGATCTGTCCTGGCTGTCGAAGGGCATCCAGTCCGGCGATGCGCCGGTGGGCGGCGGTCCAGGACAACAGGCGCCATGAACCCCATGCGCCTAGAATACTGACATGCCTACACGTGTTCACGAGTTTGCCTGGCCTGATCGGGTCGTCGTCGGCACCATTGGCCTTCCCGGGGCGCGCACGTTCTACCTGCAGGTGCGCGCCGGGACGCAGATCGTGACTGTGGCCCTGGAGAAAGAGCAGTCGGCTCTGCTCGCGGAGAAGATCGACGAAATTCTCGACCAGCTCATCACCGTGGAGGGCAACCCCTTCAGCGTCCCCACGGGTACTCCCGTTGAACTTGTCGACAATGACCAGCTCGAGTCCGTTGAGGAGCAGTTCCGCACCGGCGCCATGAGCTTAGGGTGGGACCCAACCACGGCCCAGATCGTACTAGAGGCCTTCCCCATCACCGATGCCGACGCCGACGACAACGATGAGGACAGCGCTAACGAGACCGAAATGCTGCTGGTCCGCATGCCGGTCGGCACGGCCCGCGCCTTCGCCAAGCGCACCCGTGAGATCGTGGGCGCCGGGCGTCCGACGTGCCCGCTCTGCGGGTACCCCATCGACGCCGACGGGCACATCTGCACCCTTCCCGAGGTCTGATGCCGACGCCGGAGCTCGGGACCGCCGAGTTGACGCTCACCGGCCGCATCACGACGGCTTCAAACGCTACATTTCTGGGCAGCATCGGCGACGTGGTGGTCGTCTACAAGCCGATAGCCGGCGAAACTCCGCTGTGGGACTTTCCCCACGGCACCCTGGCCCACCGGGAGGTGGCCGCGTACCTGGTCTCGCAGGCCTTCGGCTGGGACATCGTGCCACACACCTGGCTGCGCGATGGTCCGATGGGCGAAGGAATGGTGCAGCTCTGGCAGGACCAAGACCCGGCCCAAAACGCCGTGGATCTCGTGGCGACAGACCACGTGCCGGAGACAGGCTGGAAACACGTTCTCGAGGGACGGGACGGCAACGGACGCATGGTCACCCTCGTCCACGAAGACTCGCCAGCACTCAGGCGCATGGCGGTGTTCGACACGGTCGTCAACAACGCCGACCGCAAGGGTGACCACATTCTCGCCATGGCGGACGGACAGCGCCACGGTGTCGACCATGGCCTCACCTTTCACCGTGACCACAAGCTGCGCACGGTGCTGTGGGGATGGTTGGGAGACCCTCTGACCGCCGAGGAACGCGAGGGCATCGATCGTGTCAGCGAAGGACTGCACGGTGAACTGGGCCGAAACCTGGCGGACTTGCTCAGTGCCGAAGAAATCGCATCGCTCGCCGCGCGCTGCGCCCGGTTGCGCTTGGCAGGGCGGTTTCCGGCTCCGAGCGGTGAGATGCCGGCGGTGCCCTGGCCGCTGTTCTAGGGAATTGCCCTCCCGCAGGGGCTAGACGTTGAAGCGGAACTCCACCACGTCGCCGTCGGCCATGACGTATTCCTTGCCTTCAATTCGGACCTTGCCGCGGGACTTTGCCTCGGCCATGGACCCGGCGGCGATGAGGTCATCGAAGGAGACAACTTCGGCCTTGATGAATCCGCGCTGGAAATCCGTGTGGATGACTCCTGCGGCCTGGGGCGCGGTGTCGCCACGGTGGATGGTCCAGGCGCGGGCTTCTTTGGGACCAGCAGTCAGGTAGGTCTGCAGTCCAAGCGTGTGGAAGCCGACGCGTGCCAGCTGGTCGAGGCCGGATTCGTCCTGGCCGTTCATCTCGAGCATCTCGCGGGCTTCTTCCTCGTCGAGTTCGACGAGATCCGATTCCAGCTTGGCGTCAAGGAAAATGCAGTCCGCCGGCGCCACCATGGCGCGCAGTTCCTCTTGCTTTTCCGGGTTGCCGAGGATTCCTTCGTCCGAGTTGAAGACATAGATGAAGGGCTTGGCCGTGAGGAGGCTGAGCTCTTTGAGGTGCTCCATCTCGAGCTTGTCGCTCTTGACCGAAGAGAAGATCGTGTCGCCACGTTCCAAGACGGCCTGGGCAGCCAGGATCGCTGCGAGTTCCGCGGCTTCCCGCTTCTTGATCTTGACTTCCTTTTCGATCCTGGGAATGGCCTTTTCGATCGTCTGGAGATCGGCCAGGATCAGTTCGGTGTTGATCGTCTCAATGTCCGAGCGCGGATCGACTTTGCCGTCGACGTGGACAACGTCGGGGTCATCGAAGACGCGGATGACCTGGGCGATGGCTTCTGCTTCGCGGATGTTCGCGAGGAACTTGTTGCCCAGGCCTTCGCCCTCGGAGGCGCCCTTGACGATACCTGCGATGTCAACGAACGAGACGACCGCGGGCAGGAGGCGCTGCGATCCGAAGACCTCCGCCAACTTCTGCAGGCGCGGGTCCGGGAGGTTGACGACGCCGACGTTTGGCTCGATGGTGGCGAACGGGTAGTTCGCGGCCAGCACCTGGTTGCGGGTCAGTGCGTTGAAAAGAGTTGATTTGCCGACGTTGGGCAGTCCGACGATGCCAATAGTAAGAGCCACGAGCATTGATTCTACCCGTTGAGTGCCCCTCTCCGCTTTCGCAGGTGGAACCGTGGACCCCACGCCCGGGTGCCGTGATCCGGCTTCGCTATATTGTCCGACCCCTATGCCAAGGTTGGAGACATGGATGGTTTTGCAGTAATACTCGCTTTGTTCATGCTTCTTCTGGGAGCGGCCGCCGGGGTGGTGGCTGGTTTCCTGCTGTTCAGGCGCCGCACTGCCGCGCTTGAGGAAGATTTCGACGGCGTCTCCGCCCGGCTTGCCGCGGTGAACGCCCAGTTTGCCGCCGCCGACGCCGAACGGCGGCTTCTGCTGTCGCAGAACCGTGAACTGAACGAGTCCAGGAACCAGGATGGCAGTGTGTTGCGCGCGCTCGCCCCTGTTGCCGAGAAGCTGACGGCCGTCCAGCAACAGGTCTCGCTTCTGGAGCGTGATCGCTTGGAGCAGTACGGCCAGCTTGCCCAACAGCTCCAGGAAGCCCGGCTGTCCGATGAACAACTCCTGCGCTCCACGCACGCACTGGCCTCCGCCCTTAGGTCGAACAGTGCCAGGGGGCAGTGGGGTGAAGTCCAGCTGCGCCGGGTGGTGGAGGCCGCCGGCATGCTGCGTCACGTCGATTTCCATGAGCAAGTGCATTCCGCGTCCGCCGACAACGCCGTCCGGCCGGATCTTGTGGTCCAGTTGCCGGGTGGAAAGCAGTTGGTGGTGGACGCCAAGGTTCCGTTGGCGTCCTACCTCGCTGCCCAGGAACAGGGCAATTCCACCCAGCGGGTCGACGGCCTCCAATCTGTGGGCAACGGCGCGGATGCCCTGCTGCTCGCACATGCGAAGGCCCTCAAGTCCCACGTGGATGCCCTGGGGTCCAAGAAGTACTGGGACATCCCCGGCAACTCGCCAGAGCTGGTGATCTGCTTCCTGCCCGCGGAGTCCATCCTGGCCGCCGCCCTCGAAGCGGACCCTGCACTCTTGGATCACGCCCTATCCCGGAACGTGGTGCTCGCGTCCCCCGGCACCTTGTTGGCAGTTCTAAAGTCCGTCGCCTTCACCTGGCGCCAGGACGTCCTGACGGACAATGCCCGGGAGCTCTTCGAGCTCGCCCGGCAGCTCTACGAACGCATGGGGACGCTCGGTGACAACGTAGGCAAGCTGGGTTCGTCGCTGAAGACCTCGGTGGATCGCTACAACGCGCTGGTCGGAACGCTCGAAGCACGCGTCTTGCCCACCGCTCGGAAGCTCAACTCCATGGACACCGACGGGCTGGTGTCGCCGTCGGCCGTGGAAGCCGTGCCGCGGACCCTTGCCGCACCCGAACTGATCGAAGACGAATCCGCGGCCTAGGACTGTCTGGTAGTCGTCCGGGCCCGCACCCTGTGCTGGGCCCGGACCCAGAACCCAGAACCCAGGACCCAGGACCCAGGACCCAGACTACGAAGTCGGTCGGTTCCCGCGCCCACCCAAGGCGCGAGTGACGTCCCCGGCCTCCTTGAGGGTGGCGCGCAGTTCCTTCGGCAGGGAGAACAGCAGGTCTTCCTCCGCCGTCACCACCTCTTCAACCGCACCGTAACCGTAGTCGGCCAGCAATCGGAGAACGTCCTGGACCAGGACCTCCGGAACGGAAGCGCCGGACGTCACGCCCACTGTGGCGACGCCTTCGAACCAGCTCTCGTCGACTTCGTTCGCGAAATCGACCCGGTAAGAGGCCTTGGCGCCATATTCAAGCGCCACTTCGACGAGCCGCACGGAGTTGGAAGAATTCGCAGAACCCACCACAATCACGAGGTCGGCCTGCGGGGCAATCTTCTTGATGGCCACTTGGCGGTTGGTAGTGGCATAGCAAATGTCGTCGCTGGGCGGATCCTGCAACGTGGGGAACCGCTCCTTGAGCATCCGGACGGTCTCCATGGTCTCGTCGACGCTCAGCGTGGTCTGCGAAAGCCAGATGGTCTTCTCCGGATTGCGCACAGTGACCTTGTCCACCTCATGCGGACCATTGATGATCTGGATGTGGTCCGGGGCTTCGCCCGCCGTTCCTTCCACTTCCTCGTGGCCGTCGTGGCCGATCAGGAGAATGTCGTAGTCTTCCTTGGCGAAGCGGACGGCTTCGCGGTGCACCTTCGTGACAAGCGGGCAGGTGGCATCGATGGTCCGCAGGCCACGGTCTTCGGCCGATTGCACGACCGCCGGGGACACGCCATGGGCCGAGAAGATCACGAGGGCGCCTTCGGGTACCTCGTCCGTCTCTTCAACGAAGATGGCACCCTTCTCCTCCAGCGAGGTGACCACGTGGACGTTATGCACGATCTGCTTGCGCACGTAAACCGGCGGCCCATAGTGTTCCAGTGCCTTCTCCACCGCGATGACCGCACGGTCGACGCCTGCGCAATATCCGCGGGGGGCCGCGAGCAAGACGCGCTTGGGGCCGGCGACCGGAGCGGCGGCCAGCACCTCTTCCGGCGTCCGACGCCTACGCGGGACAGAGGGCATCGGAATGGAAACTGCTGAGCTGGTCATCCCTCCATGCTACCGGCAGCGTTCACCCGCACGCTCGGCCTGGCTTTGCGTGAGAAGATCACGCCGAGCAGGCCAAGAAGCGCGAGCACTCCAGCGGCAATCCAGGCGATGGTGATCCAGCCGGCGAAATTGTCGACCGCCGCTGCCAGCAGCTCACGCGCGAAGAGGCCACCCGTAGCGGTTCCGCCCAGGCCCGCATCGCCTGCGCCCTTCAGCACCGTCGTGGCCACTTGCCACAGCGCCGCGACTGCGGCCAAGCCCAGTCCGGCAAAGAGGAGAACCACACCCCTGCGCCTCGCGGCAAGCAGGCCCAGGGCAAACAGCAGGACGGCGCCGAGGCCGGGAATCCACCACATCGGCGCATATGCGGCGATGGCATCTACCTGCTGGCGCTGGGCGGGGCCGCCGATGTTGATCAGCGTGGAGTCCGGCGTCGCAATGGGGAGGCCCGTTGCCGCGTGCAGCCGGTCGGCGGCAAGCTTGACCAAGGGGCCGACGTCGAGCACCAAGGACGTTCCCGCGGTCGAGTTCCCGGGGCGGGCACTGCCTGCGAAAGTCAGTTGGTGGCTCCGGCGTACGGTTTCATTCCACGCTTGCGGGTATTCGGGCCACGTGGTCATCGCGGTGGCCGCGTCCTTGAGGAAGGAAGCGCCAAGTTGTTCCACCGGCGCCGGCAGGTTGACCTTGGATTCCAGGCTTGCGACGGCAGTAGCCGCCAGGCGCGCTTGGAACGCTTGATCCTTCCCGATCGAAGAGGTAAGCGCCACAAACCCGTCTTCCCGGACGATGTTGGTGTCCGTCCATGCCATCGGGACGGCGATTGCTGTGAGCAGAAGGGCAAAGATCACTGCGATTGCAGAGACGAACGAGCGCAATGGATTCCTCAAGTTTGGAGTGCAGCAGTTCCAGGCGGGGCGACGACGGGTAAATGTCGGCCATGCATGCTACAAGGTATGGATAGAGTTGGAAGCCTGCCGCCTGCTTTTCGGTAGCAAAATTTCAGTAGCTCTTATAGCAGGAATGCTTCCGGCACCCCTAGCAAAGTACCAGCGAGGACAGAACCATGCACCAGCCACCAACAGGAGGCTACCCGCGTGTCCTATGACGCCGTACCCGGCGGGGCGCCACGCGCGTTGCCGATTTCGGGATTCCCGAACCCTGGATCAGAGGACGAAGAGTCCCGCCAAGGAGAACCCACGAAGGCAGAGTCAACCCTTCCGGCGACGGCGTCGGAGACCAGTCCCGACAATCCTTGGCCGCTGCAGTTGCTGTCCCGCAAGCTCAAGACCCACATAGAACGGGCTCCGGCCGCTTGGATCGAAGGCCAGGTCATCGAGCTCAACCGTCGCGGCGGCAGCGCCTTCGTGACGCTGCGTGATACCGACGCAGAGATCTCCTTGCCCGCATCGTTGTGGTCCAATGTCCTGGACCGCCAGAAGATGCCGCTGGAGCGTGGCTCACGCGTCGTGGCCTTGGTGAAACCTGAATTCTGGCTCAAGACCGGCCGGCTCAACATGTCGATCAAGGACATCCGTCCCGTCGGCCTCGGCGATCTCCTCGCCAGAATCGAGCGCTTGCGCCAGGCCCTTGGCGCTGAAGGGCTTTTTTCAGACTCGAGGAAGAAACGGCTGCCCTTGCTCCCCCACCGGATCGGGCTCATCACCGGCCGCGATTCCGACGCCAAGAAAGACGTCCTGCGCAACGCAGCGCTTCGCTGGCCCGCCGTCGAATTCGCCGTCCGGGAAGTCGCAGTCCAGGGTGTCACGGCGGTCGGCCAGATCCTGGCTGCGCTCAAGGAGCTCGACGCCGATCCGCACGTGGACGTGATCGTGATCGCCCGTGGTGGCGGAGCCCTGGAAGATCTGCTTCCGTTCAGCAACGAAGAGCTCGTCCGGGCAGTATCCGCGGCGGCCACTCCGGTGGTCAGCGCAATTGGCCATGAAGCCGACCATCCCATCCTGGACGACGTCGCCGACCTTCGCGCATCCACGCCCACCGACGCCGCAAAGAGGATCGTCCCTGACGTCGCCGAGGAATTGGCGAGGGTACGCCAGGCCCGCGAGCAGCTACGCCGCGGCGTGGGACGCCTCGTGGACCGCGAAACGGATCGACTCCACGCGCTGAGATCACGCCCTGTGCTGGCGTCCCCCGAAGGAATGGTCACGGCGCGGGAGGACGACGTCGAACGGCTCCGGAAGCACGCCCACACTGCGGTGCGCTCCGCGGTTATCCGCGCACTTGACCAGGTGCACCACCTTCGCGCCCAGGTAAGGGCATTGTCCCCCCAAAAAACCTTGGACCGCGGGTACGCCGTCGTCCAGCTTGCGGGAGCGGACGGAGTGGGACACGACGTCGTCCGGAACCCGGACCAGGCCCCTGACGGCACGGAGCTGACGCTCCGTTTGGCGGAAGGCCGCCTTGGCGCTGTATCTTCCGGAACCATGGCACCTGCCGGACAACCCAGCCAGCACAAGCAAAATGAGGACTAAGAAATGACAGCAGAAAACACATCCCCTGCGGCCAAGGCTTCCGCTGAGGACCTGGACGCCCTCAGCTACGAGGAAGCCCGCGAGCAGCTCATGGCCATCGTTGGCCGCCTCGAAGCCGGCGGAGCAAGCCTTGAGGAATCACTCGCTCTCTGGGAACGCGGCGAGGCTTTGGCGAAGCGCTGCGAAGAGTGGCTGGAGGGTGCCCGCAGAAGGTTGGCCGCGGCCCGGAACAACGGCGAGGATGAAGCGACGGCCTCTTAGGATTGGACGGCCATCGCCCGTTCCGCCGACACGTCAAAGTCGGCTTTCGGCCAGCTCAGGTCCAGCTTCCCGAGGGCCTCAAGCAGAAGCTCCTGGACGGCGATCCTCGCGAACCATTTCTTGTTCGCCGGAACCACATACCAGGGCGCTACCTCCGTTGAGGTCTTCTCAAAGACCAGCTGATAGGCCTCCATATAGGAATCCCAAAACGCGCGTTCCTTGAGATCGCCTGTGCTGTACTTCCAGTGCTTGGACGGATCATCCAATCGCGCCAGCAGTCGCGTTTTTTGTTCATCGCGGCTGATGTTGAGCATGACCTTGACGATCGCCGTGCCCTGTTCGGCCAAGCCTGCCTCGAACTCGTTGATGGCCGCATAGCGTCGTTCCAGTTCATCTTCATTGGCCCAACCGTGCACCCGGTGGATCAGCACGTCCTCGTAGTGGGATCGGTCAAAAACCCCGACGAATCCCGCCGCCGGCAGGGCCCTCTCGATCCGCCACAGGAAATCGTGGGCCTTCTCCTCATCAGTCGGAGCCTTGAACGGAGCAACCTTGACACCCTGGGGATCCATCGATCCGACGACGTGCTCAACAATCCCGCCTTTGCCCGCCGTGTCCATGGCTTGCAGGATCAACAGCACTCGTTTGGAGCTGCCGAATTTTCCCTCGGCAAAGAGCATCTCCTGCAGGACGTCCAAACGACCGTCCTGCGCTGCCAGCAAGGCGACGCCGTCAGACTTCTTTCCCTTGTAGCCGGGCGTCGATTCGGGGTCTGCTGCATCCAGCGAGAATCCAGGCCCGGCCTTCAAGATCGTGGATACCTGCTTGGTGAACTCCTTGGTCCCGGCCATGTCGATGTCCCCTCTGGTCCGGCCGCATTCGTCGCGGCTTGCACAACAGGCTAGTTGCCTTGGTACCGCCCGAGGAAGTCCGCCATGCGTCCAATCGCTTCTTCAATGTCCTTGACGTTCGGCAAGGTCACCATGCGGAAGTGGTCAGGCCGCACCCAGTTGAAGGCGCGTCCGTGTGAGACGAGGATTTTTTGTTCTTTGAGCAGGTCGAGGACGAATTTCTCGTCGTCGCGGATGTGATAGACCTCGGGGTCCAACTTCGGGAACAGATAGAGGGCACCCCTGGCCTGTTGTGTGCTGACACCGGGGATGGCGTTGAGCAGATCGTAGGCCTTGTTCCGCTGTTCGAGGAGCCTGCCGCCGGGCAAGATGAGATCGTTGATGCTTTGGTGGCCACCGAGGGCGGTCTGGATGGCATGCTGGGCCGGCACGTTGGCGCAAAGGCGCATGTTGGCCAGCAGGTTGATGCCCTCGAGGTAGTCTGCGGCGTCTTTCTTGGGGCCGGAGATAGCCATCCAGCCGGCGCGGTAGCCACATACCCGGTAGGCCTTGGACAATCCGCTGAACGTCAGGCAGAGGACGTCGTCGCCGGTGAGTCCGGCAAGATTCACGTGGACAGCGTCTTCGTAGAGGATCTTCTCGTAGATCTCGTCGGCGAACACAACGAGTCCATGCTTTTCAGCGAGGGCCACGATCTTCTTGAGGGTTTCCTCCGGGTACACGGCACCCGTGGGGTTGTTGGGGTTGATGACCACGATGCCCTTGGTTTGAGGCGTGATCTTCGATTCCATGTCCTCGAGGTCCGGCTGCCAGCCCGATTCCTCGTCGCACAGATAGTGGACCGGACGGCCGCCGGCAAGTGCCACCGAGGCGGTCCAGAGCGGGTAGTCGGGAGTGGGAATGAGGATCTCATCCCCCACCTCCAGCAAGGCCATGAGGGACATGGTGATGAGCTCGCTGACGCCGTTGCCAAGGTAGATGTCGTCAACGTGGATGTTTTGGATGCCGCGGGTCTGGTAGTACTGCGAGACGGCGGTACGGGCCGAGAAAATTCCGCGCGAATCGCTGTATCCCTGGGCATGCGGCAGATGGCGGATCATGTCCACCAAGATCGCGTCCGGCGCTTCAAATCCGAACGGTGCCGGGTTTCCGATATTCAGTTTGAGGATGCGGTGACCCTCTGCCTCCATCTGCTGGGCGGCCTGAAGAATCGGTCCACGGATGTCGTAAAGGACATTATGAAGCTTGGTGGACTGCTTGAATTCTGCCATTCATCAAATATGCCACACCGGGG
This sequence comes from Arthrobacter sp. FW306-1B-F12A, assembly GCF_058781865.1. Classification (NCBI taxonomy): domain Bacteria; kingdom Bacillati; phylum Actinomycetota; class Actinomycetes; order Micrococcales; family Micrococcaceae; genus Arthrobacter; species Arthrobacter sp. FW306-1B-F12A. The sequence continues at coordinate 60,690 of NZ_JBYSXD010000014.1, read as the reverse complement.
ATGTACTTCCGTTGAGACATCACTCACATTGGGAACGACGGCGGCGAGGCCCACACCAGGGTTCCTCGCCGCCGTCGTCCTTAGCCGGGGCCTCCGCCGCCGGGCACTGCTTGGGAAAGCTACTTCACGATCCCTTTGTCCTTGAGCCAAGCGGCTGCAGCGTCCTTTGGATTCTGCTTTTGGTTGCCACTGACCGCGCGGTTCAGGTTGATGAGGTCGTCCGTAGTGAGGATCTTCGAAACGTTGTTGAGGGCTGCCTTCGCCTTGTCCGTCATCTTGGCCATGTTGTACAGCGGGAGGACCTGCTGGGCCTTGAAGTTGTTCTTGGGATCATCCAGGACCACCAGCGCGTTGTCCTGGATGGACGGCGTGGTGGTGTAGATGTCGGCAACCTGGACATCATTGGTCAGCAGGGCCTGCAGCGTGAGGTTCCCGCCGCCGTCGCTGAACGGCTTCAGGCCCTTGAGCACGCAGTTGTAGTTGGCTTTGAGGCCAGGGAACCCGTAGGCGCGGGTCTCAAAGGTTGCCGGTGCTGCCATCGTGAGGTCCCCACAGACCTTGGCGAGGTCCTCGATGGACTTGAGCTGGTACTTCTCCGCCGTGGCCTTCGTGACAACCATGGCGTCCTTGTCCTCAGCCTTGGCGGGATCGAGCACTCCCAAGCCCTGCGGAAGCTTCCCGGGCAGCGCCTTGTAGACATCATCGGCCGATACCTGCGTGGCGTTCGTGTCCAGGTAGGACAACAGGTTTCCGGAGTAGTCAGGGGCGAGATCGATCGAACCGTCCTGTACGGCCTTGAAGTAGATCTCGCGGGATCCGATATTGGGCTTCGTCGTAGCGGTAACGCCGGCGGCGTTCAGTGCTCCGGCGTAGATTTCGGCGATGACCTGGCTCTCGGGGAAATCTGCCGAGCCCACCGTGAGCGAGCCGCCGGCCCCGGAGGGGGCGTTGGTGGACGGGCTGGACAGCGGGCTGCCGCCACATGCGCTGAGTGCAAGCGCAATGCCGACTCCGGCCGCCAGGCCGCCGAGCCCGCGGCGGGTCAGGGTGACGGGTTGCTTCATGCGGTACCTCCTTGAACGGCAGCCCCCGCCGGTGCGGCGGCTGCGAGATCTCCGGCGGCCTTGTGGCCGCCGCTGGAATCGATGGAAAGTCCGGGCGGGAGGAGGATCCTCTGCGCCACGGCCAGAACGAGGTCGACGGCGATTGCCAACGCCGCGATGAGCAGTGACCCGCCGAGCATGCGGGGGAAGTCCTGAAGGACCAATCCGTCAAAAAGATAACGCCCCAGGCCGCCCAGCGGAAGGTATGCCACCACGGAAACCGTCGCGATGACCTGAAGGACCGCCGTGCGGATGCCGCCGAACATGACCTGGAGTCCGTTGGGCAGCTCTACCCGGAACAAGATCTGCAGTTCCGTCATGCCCATGGCCCGGGCCCCGTCAACCACCGTTGGATCCACGCTGGAAATCCCGGCGTAGGTCCCGGCCAAGAGCGGTGGCACTGTCAAGATGACGAGGGCCCAAACCGGGGGCATGAGTCCGCTTCCAGCCAACAGGGCAAAGAGGACAAGCAGGCCGAGGGTCGGAAGTGCCCGCAAGGCCCCGGCGAACGCGACGGCGACCACGCGTCCGTGTCCCGTGTGGCCGATGAAGAGGCCCACCGGCACGGCGATCGCCGCGGCAATTACGAGGACCAGCCCGGAGTACTGCAGGTGTTCCAAGAGCCTTGTGGCGATTCCGCCGCTTCCTGACCAGTGGACCGGATCCGTGAGCCAAGCGAGGGTGTCAACGAAGATGTTGCTCATCGGGCGGCCTCCCCGTGGATCTCGGCATCCGCGATGAACTGCGCCGCTTTACTGTCGGCTTTGCCATCCTGTCTGGTGGTTGCGGCGCTCGCCCGCGTCCAGGGGGTCAGCAGCTTCTCGAGCAGGACCAGGAACGTGTCCATGACGAGGGCAAGCAGGAGAATCGCGATGATGCCGATCACCACCTCAGTGACGAACGCCCGCTGCAGCCCGTCGGTGAACAGCATTCCCAGGTTCCCAACGCCTAGAAGCGCGGCGACGCTGACGAGGGAGATATTGCTGACGGACACCACGCGCAGGCCCGCAAAAAGCACAGGCAAGGACAGCGGAAGGTCGATCTGGAGGAACCGTGCGGTCGGCTTGAATCCCATGGACACTGCCGCCATGCGGAGGTCGTCGTCCACGGAGTCGAAGGCGTCCATGGCAGCCCGCACCAGCAGGGCAACGGCGTACATGGTGAGGGCAACCACCACGTTGAGTGGATCCAGGATCCGGGTTCCGAGGATCGGCGGCAGGATGATGAAAAGCGCCAATGAGGGAATGGTGTACAGCAGGGAACTTGCTGTAGTGACCACGGTCCTGAGGGTACGGTTCCGGCGGGCCAGTTGCCCCAAGGGCACCGCAATGAGCAGACCCAGAACCATGGGAATCAAAGCCAGGACAAGGTGCTCCCCAGCCCGTTCGAAGACCATGCCGCTGTTCGCCAGGAACCATTCCATCAGGGGGCGTCCTCCCGGTTGTGCCGGGTCTGTTCGATGAGCGCCAGCACTTCATCGGCTTTGAGGACGCCCTCGAGCCGCCCGTCGTCGTCCACCACCACGCCAAGGCCGGAAGGCGAGGACAACGCGGCATCCAGCGCCCTGCGGAGCGTGTCTCCGCGCCGGAACAAGGACCCACCGGGAATCAGCCCGGCGCCGTCGCGTGGTGAAGCCCATCCCATAGGCCGGGAGTCGCCGTCGAGCACCAGCGCCCATTCGGTGCTGCCCGCGGCAACGTGCGGGGCTTCCACGGTCTTGACCGGATGCACCGGAACAGCATCGGCGCCGTTGAAGGAAAGGTGCCGGAATCCCCTGTCACGGCCAACGAACGAGGCCACGAAGTCATTGGCGGGTGCCCGGAGGATCTCTTCGGGTGCCGCGTATTGCGCCAGTTTGCCCCCGACGGCGAAAACGGCCACTTTGTCGCCGAGCACGGTGGCCTCATCGATGTCGTGGGTGACGAAAACAATCGTCTTGGCCAGTTCGCGCTGGAGCCGGAGGAGTTCCTGCTGGAGTTCGTCGCGGACCACCGGGTCCACCGCGCTGAAGGGCTCGTCCATGAGCAGCACGGGCGGGTCGGCTGCGAGCGCTCGCGCCACGCCGACGCGCTGCTGCTGGCCGCCGGACAATTGGGACGGGTACCGCTTGCCGAGCACGGAAGCCAGCCCGACGACGTCGAGCAGTTCTTCCGCGCGTTTGCGGGCTGCCGCCCTGGAAACGCCGTTGAGCCGCGGAACGGTGGCAATGTTGTCCAGCACCGAGCGGTGCGGCATGAGTCCTGAGGACTGCATGACGTAACCCATGGAGCGGCGCAACTGGGCGGCAGGTTCGTTCGAGACATCCTTGCCGGCCACGGTGATGGTGCCCGAGGTGGGCTCTACCATGCGGTTGATCATCCGCAGGGACGTGGTCTTTCCGCAGCCCGAGGGTCCGACGAACACGGTGATGGCACCCTTGTCGATGGACATGCTCAATCCATCAACAGCGGGTTGTCCGCCCTGATACTGCTTGGTGACGCTCTGGAACTCAATCATGGCTTCAGCCATTCCGGGGCTTACCTAACTTTTTGGGCCGCAAATATCAACGATGGAACTCAATCAACAGCGAACTGATGTTCTACAGCCTAACCAGCACCACCGACGATGTCAGTGCAGGCGCGAAGACCGTAATGAATCGGCAATGCTCAGGGCGTCTGCAGTTTTCCGTTGAGGGGACGCTCACTGAGCAGGCGGAGGCCGATGTCCACCAGTGACACCCGGTTCAGTCCGGGAACCTTGCCCAGTGGCACCCAGGCGGCGTGGGTAGTGCTGCCGTCAATCTCGTGGGTCAATTCGCCGCCCGTGATGCTTGCCTCGTAGACCAGCCGGATTGCCTGGAAATCACGGCCTGATCCGTCCAGCCGCTCCTCACCCGGCCAGTGGCCGACGTCGATGCCGAGCATCGCTCCGATGTCGGCGTCGTATCCGGTTTCCTCCTGGATCTCGCGGCGGCAACCGTCGACTGGATGCTCCCCCAAATCCAGGCCTCCCCCGGGGAGGGTCCAGCCTTCCTTGCCGTCTTGCTTCCAATAGGCGAGAAGGATCGCTCCGTCGCGGATGACCACTCCGTACGCGGCCGGGCGGGTGTCGAACTGCATGCTCATGGAGCCAGCCTAGGCCTAAGCTGGAGGGAACACTGTTCAGCACATGGAGTTGTATTGTGACCAACTTGGAAACGGCCCCGTCCCAGGAAGTCTGCCCGGCCGGACATCCCGGGCAAGGACCTTTTGTACAGCTCTGGCCGGCCCGCGAGGTTCCCCTCGGCGGCGTCCGGGCCATGAACGTCTCGCGCACCCTCCCCCAACGCGGAATGCCGACGGTTGGAGCCTGGTGCTTCCTGGACAGCTTCGGCCCGGACCGCATCGCGATGAGCGTCCTTCCCCACCCGCACATGGGACTTCAGACGGTCACGTGGCCCCTCCAGGGCGAGGTGCGGCACCGCGACAGCGTCGGAAGCGACGTGCTGGTCCGTCCCGGGCAGTTGAACATCATGACGGCCGGTCGCGGCATTTCGCATTCCGAGTTCGGTGTCCTGCCGGCAGGACTCGACCCGGACGCGCCCGACGGCGGCGACCTCCTGCCGCTGTCCCGGGGCCTGCAGTTGTGGGTTGCTTTGCCCGACGCCGTGAGGCACCGTGCGCCGTCGTTCCAGCAGATCGTCGACCTGCCGGTGGTCGTGGCGGACGGTTTCAGGGCCACTGTGCTCGTGGGAGAGTTCGCCGGACAGCGCTCCCCCGCGGTCATGTTCAGCCCGATTGTCGGCGTGGAAGTCTCAGCCTCGGGCGCCGTCGAGTTACCTCTGAATCCCGATTTCGAGCATGCGGTGCTGGTCCTGGACGGTTCCACGATGATCGACGGCCAGGAAGTCGACCCCGGCCCCTTGGCATTCCTCGGCATGGGCCGGGAATCGCTCCGCCTCGATGCAGCCCCGGGAACCCGCTTCATGCTCCTGGGCGGTGAACCCTTCGAAGAGGACATCCTGATGTGGTGGAACTTCGTGGGCCGGACGCACGAGGAAGTGGCGCAGGCCCGCGAAGATTGGGAAGCCCAGGCGCTCCTGAGCGACGAGGACGCCCGTAATGCGCGCTTCGGTTGGATCCATGGCCACGGGCCCGACGCCGGAGCGGAAGCCGGGCGCATCCCCGCACCGCCTATGCCAGGGGTCCAGCTCAAGCCGAGGTCCCGGAACAGGGCTACTGACTAACGGTCCCGGCTAGGGCAGCTCCGCGACAATCCGCAGCACACCGAAAACCGGTTCCTGGTCCAGGACCCGGACATCGGTGATCCCGTGTGCGGCCAGTCCCGCCCGGAAAGCGGACTGTAAAGGCTCCACGTTCATGCCGAGCCCGCCGCCAAGAATCACCGGTCCGGGAAGGCCGAGTTGCCGGACGGCTTGCGCCGCGAGTTCCGCGAGATCCCGTCCTGCCTGGTCCAGGAGTTGGCGGCTGATCTCGAGGCCTTCCCGCGCGGTCTCGACTACGGCGCTTGCGCGCTGGGCCCAGTACCGCCGGTCGGTGTCCTCCGAGTGGAACAGCGCGATGAGTTTGTTGGGATCGTCCACCCCGCAGGATTCCAGGAGGGCCGCTGTGAGGCCATCCGGTTCCAGCCCTTTGTTCATGCGCCGGAGGCTGTGGCGCACCGCCTCCCTACCCAGCCAGTATCCGCTGCCTTCATCGCCCAGGAGAAAGCCCCAGCCCCCGGCACGGGCTTCTTCCCCCTCGGCATTCTTGCCCCAGGCCGCGGATCCGGTTCCGGCAATGACAGCCACTCCGGTGCTGGCCCGGCCTGCCGCCAGTAGCAGCCGGGAATCGTGGACCACCGTGACCTGCGCCCCTGGAACATGGGGTTCGATCAGCTCGGCGAGGGCGCGGGCATCGGCGTCGGTGTCGATTCCGCCTGCCCCGGCAAGGACCCGGTCCACGTCGCCGCCGCCGATCATGGCGAAGAGCTCTGCGAGATTCCTGGCCGCCGTCTCGCGGCTCACGTTCTGGACGTTCGAGCTGCCGGTGCTTTCGTCGCGGACCGGTTTGCCGTCTTCGAACCGGACACCGCGGGTCTTGGTGCCGCCGATGTCGAGCCCGATGACCGTTGCGTCGGGCCGGGGGGGTTTGTTCTCTGCAGTCTCCACGTCCAAAAGCCTAGCGCGGGGGCAACGGGTGGTCCTATTGGGTTCCGGATCGCGCTTTGACGAGGCCTGCGAGCAGCCCAGGCCCTTCGGAAAGCACGAGTTCGCGGAAGAGCCTGACGGGGTCCGGTTCCTTGCGCCGTTCGCGCCAGGCAATCCCTATCTCCCGGTATGCGAGCTCCGAGTCGAGCGATACCTCCACCCACCCCAGGTCCGTGGAATCAAGGACACCTTGTGGTCCAGGCCCGAGTCCTCCCGGCGGCAGGATGCTGTAGCCCAGCCCGGCCGACACGAGTCCTCGGATGGTATGCGAGTCCTGGCTCTCGAAAGCGATCCTCGGGCGGAAGCCCGCGTCCCGGAAGATCGCGTCGGTTAGCGAGCGCAGGCCGAAACCGGATCCCATGGAAACGAACGGCTCATGCTTGAGCTCGGCGAGCCGCACGCTGGGCCGCCGGGCCAACTGATGGCGGTGATGGACCACTAGCCGCAACGGCTCGCGGTACAGAGAAGCCGAGCCGAGGTTCCTGCCCGGAGCAGCCACGGGTGCCGTCAAGGCGAAGTCGGCGTCACCGGCGATGAGCGATTCAAGGCAGGCGGCACGGGCTCCTTGGCTGAGCTCGAAAGCCGTGAAAGGGTGCCGGCTCCGGAATGCGCTCATGAGCAGCGGCAACGTGGCCTCGCCGAATGTGTGTTGGAAGCTCACCGCGATTCTGCCGCGGACAACATCGGATTCGTGCCGGACCACATCCAGCCCCGCCTGGAATTCCGCGAGCGCCGCTTCGATATAGGGAAGCAGCGTCTTGGCGGCCTGGGTCAGCCGGACTCCGCGGCCTTCACGGACAAGGAGCTCGGTCCCGACGACGGCGCTTGCCCGGGCCAGCGCCCGGCTCACCGTCGATTGGGGTACTCCGAGCAACTCGGCCGTCTCCGTGACATGTTCCGTCCGGCCAAGCTCAGCCAGCAGGGGGAGCAACGGCAGCAGTTGGACCAGTTGCTTGTGTTCGATGTCCATGCTTGTCCACCCTCAGATCGACCTCTTCAAAACCATCCATGTCCGCTATCAATATTAAGCGAATCATGCATTGGAGTCATCACTGATGCTCGCCCTACTGTGGAGGGGTGAGTACAAACGCAGCCGCCAAGAGCCCCGCAGAGACCGATTGGGAAGGCCATCTGAAGGGCTCCACCGCTTACCGGCGTATCCTCGCCGGCCTGGCCCTCGCCGGCGTGGCCACCTTCGCGCAGCTGTACTCCACCCAGGCCGTCTTGCCGCTCATGGCAAATGAGCTGCACATCACGGCGGCCGAGGCTGCGCTCACGATTTCCTTGGCCACGGTGGGCCTAGCGGCAACGGTATTGCCGTGGTCCTTCGTCGCCGACAAGATCGGCCGCGTGCGTGCCATGGCCATCGGAATCGCGGCGGCCACCGTCTTGGGCCTGCTCGTCCCCCTGGCCCCCACCTTTCCGCTTGTCCTCGCTTTGCGGGCGCTGGAGGGCATGGCCCTCGGCGGTATCCCGGCGATCGCCATCGCGTACTTGAATGAAGAAGTCAACAAAGTGCACGCCGCGCTCGCTGCCGGCAGCTACGTCGCCGGAACCACCCTCGGCGGTCTTGCCGGCCGCTTGCTCGCGGGACCCATCGGTGAATTGTGGGGTTGGCGGGCCGCCGCCTTCGCGGTCTCCATCCTGGCGACGGCGTCGGCCGCCCTCTTTCTGCTGCTGGTCCCGAAGCCACGCCGCTTCACCCCACGCTCGGCCGGAGGTTTCCGCGGCGCCATGAAGACGTTGGCGGACCATTCCGCTAATCCGCGGCTGCTGGCCCTATACATTCAAGCGTTCCTCTTGATGGGCGGCTTCGTGGCCGTCTACAACTACCTCGGCTTCCGCCTCCATGCCGCGCCCTTCGGACTGCCCGCCACCGTGGTCAGCCTGATTTTCCTGGCCTACTTGTCCGGAACCGTGAGCTCCCGCTGGGGAGCCGCACTGTCCATGAGATTCGGCCGCCGCACGGTCATGCTCGCCGGGATCGCGACAATGACGGCCGGACTGGGACTCACCCTGTGGGACAACTTCGCCGCGGTTCTGGCTGGCTTGGTGGTCTTTACCGGCGGCTTTTTCGCCGCGCACAGCATCGGAGCAGGCTGGACCGGGACCATCGCGACGAGCGGCCGCGCGCAAGCAGCGTCGTTGTATAACCTCTCCTACTACCTGGGGTCCAGCATTATTGGCTGGGCCGGCGGACTCGCCTTCCAGGCTTTCGGGTGGACCGCACTCGCCTGGACGGTCATCGCCTTGGGATGCACGACGGCGGTGATCACCGCCGTCGTGCACCGATCCCCGGCGCCGCAGCTCGCCGTCGTCGGCTCCTTGAACCCGGCCGGACGGGGAAAGTAGCGGGCCCTACCGGGTGGACTCGAGGGCCTGGACCAGGTCGTCGATGATGTCGGCGGGATCTTCCAAGCCGATGGAAAGCCTGAGCATGCGCGCCTGGGGCTTGGCCTCCGGGGCAACCGGGCGGTGGGTCAATCCGGCGGGGTGTTGGATCAGCGTGTCGATGCCGCCCAGCGATACCGCGTGGGTGATGAGGCGGACAGCGCCCGGAATGCGCTCCGCATGCTCGGCCGACTCGAGATCGAAGGAGATCAACGAGCCCGGACCACTCATCTGCGTGCCGACCAGGTGCAGTGGATCGCACTCGGGAAGCCCCGGGTAGTACACCTTGGCCACGAGTTCGTGACTCGCGAGCGCCGCCGCGATCTTGTGGGCGTGGTCCTGTTGGGCACGCACCCGGATGGGAAGTGTCGCCAGGCCGCGGTGCAACAGGTAGGCGGGCCAAGGAGTCAGGATGCCGCCCGTCACGGCACGGACCCGGCGCAGCCGCGTGGCCCACTCCGCACTGGTTGCCACCACGCCGCCCATGGCATCGCCGTGGCCGCCCAGGAATTTCGTGGCACTGTGGAGCACCATCGCGACGCCGTGCTTGAGCGGTTGCTGGAGGATCGGCGTCGCGAACGTGTTGTCCACGAGCACCGGAACGTCTGCGGCGTCGGCCACCAGGCGGTTCAGGTCCACAAGATCCAGGCTCGGGTTGGCCGGGGTTTCCACCACCACCAGGCCGGTGTCCGGACGAAGGGCATCCCGCACGCCGTCGGCCTTGACGAAGGTGACCTGGTTACCCAGCAGGCCGCTGGCCAGGACGTGGTCCGTGCCGCCATAGAGTGGCCGCACCGCAACCACGTGCGTCTTGCCTTCTGATTGGGCGGCGAGCAGCACGGCGCTGAACGCAGCCATCCCCGAGGCAAAACCGACAGCTTGCGCAGCGCCCTCGAGCGCCGCTACGCCGTCTTCGAACCTGGCTACCGTAGGATTCCAGAGACGCTGGTACACCGTGCTCTGACCGTCGAGGGGCACGCCGCCCGTGGCCATCTGCTCGTAGGCGAGGCCGCCGTCGTGGACAGAAGGCAAAGGCGCAGTGGTTGAAAGGTCGATGGGAACGGCATGCACGCCCTGCTCCGTGAGTCCCGTCCGGCCGGCGTGGACTGCGAGTGTATCGATGGCTGTCACTGCTCTCCTTGAATTATTCACCGTTGAATTCGGTCAGTATCTGGCAATAATTCGGAGATTGACAGTGCAAATGAATGGATTGAGTGGAAACTGGCACCTATGATGAATAGACAGCAATTTCAGGAGGATCCGTGACCATCACCCCGAAGAACGTTCGGCCCGTCGGCACCAGCGAGCCATTGGATGCGATCGATGAGCGCATCCTGGCGGCCTTGGTCGACGATGCCCGGATCTCCAACAAGCAGCTGGCCGAACTCGTCGGAATTGCTCCGTCGACGGCGCTCATGCGTACGAGGTCACTCTCCGAACGCGGCATTATCGAGGGTTTCGAAGCAGTCCTCAGCCTCCCGGCGATCGGCCGATCGGTGCAGGCCTTGATCGCCGTGCGCCTTCGCGCGCATGACCGCGACCAGATCGACCGCTTCACGGCCCGGGTCCCCGCCCTCCCTGCAGTGATCTCCACGTTCCACACCTCCGGCTCCGTGGACTACCTGCTGCATATCGCGGTCGCCAACACCGACGACCTCCGCGACTGGGTCCTGGACAACCTCGCCACCGACCCCGTGGTGGGCCACACCGAGACCACTTTGGTCTTCGCCCACATCCAGGGCAACCACGGGCCGCTGCCGGAATAACGGCTGACTTGGACGCGGCTTGGATTAGACCCGCTTAGCGGCGTGGCTCGAGTCCCGAGTGGGCCGCCGCGATAGCGTCCTGGCGCAAGTCGCCGAGTTCCTGCCGGCGCCTCAACGCCGCTTGCTGCACCGCCAGCTCGAGCGGAGGAATGTAGCGCCTGCGCTCGGCCCACGAGACAAGCCCGGATCCGATTCCGGCGGCTGCCGATTCCAACATGGAGGGCCGGCGGTAGGTGCCGCATGATGCGGTGGCTGTGCTCATGACTCTTTCCCTTCGGTGCCTGCTGCGTGCGACTTCGCATCGCGGGACTTCTTGTCTCCGGCCCACGCCGGGACTCCCAGGATCGGGAATGCGTTGAAATGGATCTGCACGGGGCGGGCGTCGTCCGCCTCGGGTTCGCTCCGGATTTCCTCCAGGAGATTGCGGGCGAAGGCTTCCATGGAGCGGGCGTAGCGGCCAAGCTGCTCCGCTGACATCCGGGCGTTGGCTGTGTTGACGATGGCCGCGTCGAGCCATTCTTCGTCCAACGAGTCCATGCCGTGTGCCATGAAGTCGGCGAGGACAGCCTGCCTGCTGCGTTCGAACTCGCGGGTTACCAGCCGCGATGCCTCCTGTGTTGCCGGCGAATGTGCCAACTCGGGCGAAGTGATCTGAATGGCTCCCCTGGGCCGCTCCCACCACCGCTCCCGCGCTGTCCCCTTGCCCTGGACTTCATGGACGAAGTCGAACTTGGCGAGTTGCCGCAAGTGGTAGCTCGTAGCGCCGCTGGATTCATCGAGGAGTTCGGCCAGGCTGCAGGCGGTCTGTGGCCCATACCGGGACAGCATCTCAAGGATCTGAACCCGCAACGGGTGCGCGAGCGCTTTGAGGGATGCCGTGTCGACCTTGCGAACGGGGAATTCCGGCTCTTGAACCTTGTCCATGCCGGAAACGCTACTCTTGCAAAGAAACCTTTGCAAGAGTTTCTTTGCAAATCAATCTTTGCGAACTTAGTTCGCAGTCAGAACCGCCGGTCAGCCCCTGCGGAGCACCCTGCGGAGGGATGCAGCAGCGAGCACCGTAGCTGCCAACCCGCACACCACAGTGAAATAGCTGGCGGCCGCGCCTAGCCCGATCACCGAGGCAGCCAAGCCCAAGCCGATGACCGGCACCGCGCTGCCAAGGTAGGTGATGACGTACACGGTGCTGATGATCTGGGCATGCCGGGACGCCTCGACTTTGCTGGCAACGTCGTTGAACACCAAGCGGAAGGCGATCCCCTGCCCCACCCCGGCGGACAGGCTCGCTGCCACCAGCAGAATCGGACTGGACAGCGATGCCGCCGCGCCGACCAGCACAATGGAAATTCCCAGGACCATCAGGCCAGCGGGCACGGCGAACCTGCCGCGGACCGTCAGCAGCTGGCTGAGCGCGGACGCTGCGAGCGTCAAGCCGGCGAGCAGCCCGGTCATGGGGCGGGAATCGGCGTGCACCACGACGGCGAAATAGCCGGGCGCGAGCGAAAGGCAGAATCCGAACACGGCAAAGCTGAGGAATCCCACGCTCGAGGCCAGCCAAAACGCTCCCCTAGCTTCCCGGGAAACCGAGGGCCGTCGCGGGGCGAGCGCCATGTACGGACGCGGGCCCTCCGCAGGCCGAATCGCCGGACGCGCCTTGAGAAGCCACAACGGGACGAGCAAGAGGAGCAGGACGGCCGCGTGAATGAAGAACGGCGTTGAGGTTGCACCCGGGAGAAGCGAAAGCAGTCCGCCGATGGCAGGACCGGCAGCCACCCCTCCGGAGGATGACAGCAAGGTGAAGCGGGAAGCCCACTCGGGCCGGGACGGAAGCAATTCACGCAAAGCGGCCGAGCTCGCTCCGGTGGCGAGGCCCACGGCAATACCCTGGAGCATGCGGCCCGCTGAGAGCATCAAGAGGTTGTCTGCGTTGGCGAAAACCAAGCCGCCCACCAAGCCCACGAGGACGGCAAGCACCAGCGCTGCACGCCTGCCGATATGGTCGGACCAGTGGCCGGCAAGCATCAGCATAGCCACGAGCGCCAGGACGTAGCTTGCAAAGGCAATCGTCACACCCAGCGACGTGATTCCCAGTTCCGACTGAAGCAGCGGATACAGGGGGCTCGCCAAGTTGGCACCGACCAGCAGTGTGAACATGACGGCGCCGGCCAGGACAAGCCGCGCCGTGGTGGAAGCATCCCAGCCCCAGCGCCCGGCGGTGGCCTGGCGCATGCGCAGTTCGCTAAAGACAGTCATTTCCGTGCCTTCGCCTCAGCGGCCATCGCGGTACCCGGCCTTGCGCGCCTGGACTGGACGGCCCAAAATATTTGATGGCAACAGGATGTCGCAAGCCTGCCAGATAGATCAGATGTCCATGAAAGAATTGATCAAAATCTTCAAAATTGATGTCCATAGATGACCACAAATGAGCCGGAGTGATGATTTGAACACCCTCGATCCGACGGACCTGAAAATCCTGCTGGAGCTGATCCGTGATCCCAGGGTTCAGATCGGTGAACTCAGCGAGTCCCTGGGGATTGCACGCAACACCGCCCAATCGAGGATGCGCCGCCTTGTCCGCTCGGGCGTATTGAACGACGGCGGCCGCGAGGTCGACCTCGAAAAGGTGGGGTACGACGTCGTCGGCTTCGTGACGCTGGAGGTGACCCACAGGGAACTCGACGGCGTGATCGGAGCCCTGCGCCGCATCCCCCAGGTCCTCGAGGTGCACGAAATTTCCGGGCGGGGCGATCTCTTATGCCGGGTGGTGGCCACCGACACGCACAACCTGCAAACCGCGCTCCGCTCCATCCTCAGAACCAAGGGCGTCATCCGCACGGAAACGGTGCTTGCCCTGCACACCCATATCCCCTACCGGACAGAGCCGCTCATCGGCAGGCTCGTGGATGCCGCCGAGACGGCCGACGCCGCGAAACGGGTCAAAGCACAGGTTTCCACTGATTCGCCGGTCAGGGAAGCCGACTAGGATTCCAGAATGGATTGGCTCTCTTCTCTTCAGCACCTCAACTGGCTGGCGATACTCCTGGCCTTCGTTTCCAGCATGGTCATCGGATTTGTCTGGTACATGCCGGCGGTCTTCGGCAGACGGTGGATGCAGGCCATTGGCAAGACCGAGGAAGACCTCAAGAAGATCGACGGCGGCGCAGGAATCTGGATCCCCCTGATGGTGGCCGCAGCCCTCACGAGCATCGTGTTGGCCGTCCTGATCGGCAAGCTGGGCGTGCAGGGAAGCTTGCACGCCGGTTTCTTTGCGCTGGTGATTGCGGTGGTATTCCGAGTCGGCGGCCACGTCATCCACAACGGTTTCGCGGGCAGGCCGTCCGCCGTGACCCTCATCGACTCCGGCCATGACATCGTGGCCATGACTGCCGCCGGGGCAATCATCGGGGCGTTGCAGTAGAGGAGGAGAATAACCTCGTGACCATCATTGACAATGCCGTCTATGTGAACGGCATCCGGACCGCGACTCCGGGAAGCCTCGAGCAAAGCGTCGAAACACTGGCCGCGCACGGCGGAATGGTGTGGATTGGGCTGTACCGGCCGGACGAGACGGAAATGGCGGCCGTGGCTGCCGAATTCGGCCTCCACCTGCTCGCCGTCGAGGACGCCGTCAACGCCCACCAGCGGCCCAAGCTGGAACGCTACGACAACAACCTCTTCACCGTCCTGCGGCCTGCGAGATACGTGGACGCTACCGAGACCGTGGAGTTCGGTGAACTTCACATCTTCACGGGGAGGAACTTCGTAGTCACGGTCCGGCATGCGGAAACACCCGGGGTGGCCAAAGTCCGTAGGGATCTGGAACAACAACCGGAGCTTCTGCGGCATGGCCCCGAAGCCGTCCTGTACGCACTGCTGGACCGAGTGGTGGACGACTACGGCCCCGTGATCTCGGGCCTGGAAAACGACATTGACGAGATCGAGGACCAGCTCTTCGGTGGCGATCCCCTGGTTTCGCGGCGCATCTATGAACTCGCCCGCGAAGTCATTCAGTTCCAGCGCGCAATCAACCCGCTCCCCGAAATGATGGCCTCCCTGAAGCGCGGGTTCGAGAAATACGGAGTAGACATCGAGCTACAGCGCAAACTCCGCGATGTGGAAGACCACGTCGAGCAGGTAATTTCCCGGGCAAACGGGTTCCGCGACCTGCTCCAAAACGCCCTGACCCTCGACGGGACCCTCACCGCGAACCGGCAAAACGAAGCGAGTGCGGCACAAAACGAACAAACCAAGAAGATCTCCTCCTGGGCCGCGATCTTCTTTGCACCGGCGTTCGTCACCGGGCTCTACGGAATGAACTTCGACGTTATGCCTGAACTCCATTGGCCGCTCGGCTATCCCATGGCACTCGGCATGATGGTTCTCGCGGGCTTTGTCATGTATGTCATCTTCAAGCGGAAGAACTGGCTCTAGTGGTTCCCGGACAGGAGGGCTTCAGCAGGGGCAAGATCATTACTCCCGGAACGCCCGCGCAACTGGGAGCCTTCGGTTTGTTCCATCCGGCGAAGTCACAGGAGCGGATCCTCACCCCCACGGCGCAACGGCTCACCGTCAAGGCGGCCGACGATGTGCTCTGGGCCAGTTTCGCGGAGTTGTGCGGCGGCCCCATGTCGACAGCGGACTACATGGCTTTGGCTAAGGACTACGGAACGTGGGTGATCGACGGCGTACCCTCGCCGACGGCCGGATCGGTAGCCGGGTCCGCCTCGGCCTGGCAACGCCTCAGCGATCTGGTTGATGTCCTGTACGAGCAGGACATCACTCTGTTCCTGGTGGGCCACGGCCCCTTGGACTGGGATGTGGCCGGCGGCTTGGCGCACCGGACGAGTGCCGGGCCCGTTGACGGGGCCAAGATCGCGAGCCGCCTGTCGCTCCTGGGCCGAGTGGAGGCCACGGAGCCTTTTGAAGAAGTAGAGGCCGGGGGCAGCTGAAGGCTGGCTCGCTGGGGGCGGCATCCGCCCCCCTCCCGAGCCTAAGCCCAGGAGGGGTGGCGGTGCCGGAGCTGGACCCTAGACGCGTGACCTGCCGCGGATGAAGTGGAAAATCAGGACGATCACAGCAACAACCAGAAGCAGGTGAATGAGCCCGCCGCCGATGTTGCCAATAAAGCCGAGAAGCCAGAGAACGGCGATAACGATGGCTATCCAAAGCAACATGAGAGTCTCCCTTGTTTGGTTGCGTGCCCTGGCCGGCGGCCGAGGCATTCATTGGTAAGTATACTTATCAATGGGGGTGAGTGGGTGGTTCAGTGCGGTTTTTCCATCTGGAAGCCACACCGGCACGCGGAAATATTGGAGCAAACTTGTCCGGTTGAGCGTTAGTGGATTGGGATCTCGGCAGAGGCTAGCTTGCACGGAGGCCGAGCGCATCGAGGGTGGCAACAGCCGTCGTCGGGCCTCCGCAGTCGCGGCCGGCCGGATACGTAGCCGTGGGCTTGAGCCTCACATGGCTCATGCCGATCGACCAGCCGGAGGAGTTGGTGCCCGACGTCGTGAGATCGAGCGGGTGGTCGTTGATGCCGGCCTCGATACGAACGTCGATGCTTCCGTCCGCCATGCGCATGGACACCGATTGAGGCGCCCCGGGCGAGTTCGGCAGGGGAATGGGACCGGGTGTAAGCGGTGTCAAGGCGTTGACGGAAAAGCTGTGGCACGTGCCGTCCTGGCACAGCTCTATGACGAGCGCGGCGAGATTCGCCGCGCGCTCCGCGGTGATGTGCAAGCTTACCAACGAGATGTAGCCGACGGCCGGGCACACGCTGGCCGATCCACATGACAGGAACAGGGGCGCCCCGACGGCGAGTGCGCCAAGAACCGCACAGACGCGACCTGCTGGACCGAAGCGACGCATCGGGACCCCCTTACCGGAATCATGGTACGTCTGTCAGTGAGCGACACCAGGTCGCATGCTCATCCATTCGGCCCGAAGGATTGAAAATACCTCCTTGTCGTAACGCCTGCCGTCGTAGACCCAGCTACTGCGAAGGACACCGTCGGAACGCATCCCCAGCCGCTGCGCGACGGCTACGCTGCGGTCGTTGTCGGTGCGGCAGCGCCATTCGACGCGGGACATCCCCCGCTCTAGGAAGGCCCATTCCATGAGCAGTTCGACCGAGCGGGTGATGAGGCCCCCTCCGACAGCACCGGGTTCGAGCCAGCAGCCAATTTCGCAAATGCCCCAGGCGGAGTCGAACGTCACAAACATCACGCCTCCGACGATCCTGCCGTCGTTCCAGAGCCCATAGATGCGCGCCCCATCGTTCGCTGTGGCTGTGGCGTAACGCTGAAGCGTAGCGCGGGCACCCTCGACGGTCTCGGTGACAAAGGTCGGCCCGACCCACGGCCGGATATGGTCCCGTGCCCTGCTCATGTGCTCGGCAAAATCACGGGCGTGCCATGTCTCGAGAGGCTTCAAGACGACGCCTTCTCGCACTACTGTTTCGAACATAGTTTCTCCAGAGGGTTTCCCCAGGCTTTGCTTGCCACTGGGGGTGGGTGATTTCTCGGACGTGTGCGCCTCAGAACAACAAGACCAGCCCGACGCCGGCCGCCGCGGCTCCGACGCATGCCGCCATGGTGCCCACTCCGTTGAGGAGGGCCAATCCAGTCCGGCCGCTCTGGACAAGCCTGACGGTCTCCAAGCTTGCCGTGCTGAAGGTCGTGTATCCGCCGAGGAATCCGGTGCCGAGAATCAGCTGAAGGGATTCAGGAGCCTGATGTGACATGACCAGCCCGGCCAGGATCCCCATGAGAAGTGACCCGGAGAAGTTGATGAAGATCGTGCCCAACGGCAGCGCAGTCCGGGCCCAGGAACGGACCACCCCATCCACCACGAAACGCGCGGCCGCCCCTGCGCCGCCCGCGAGCGCAATCAAAAGGAGGGTCATTTCAAGGCCTTCTGACCTTGTTGGGTGGACCGGTGCCGGAGCGCCCCAAGCCAAATACCCAGGGTTGTGGCCGCGACACCGCCTAACAGGCTGGCTGCCAGGTACCACATGGCGTCCATGCCGCGTCCTGCTCCGAAGAGGTGCACCGAGTCCAGCGCCAAGGTGCTGTAGGTGGTGTAGGCCCCGAGGAAACCACTACCGATGCCCAAGCGGGCAATCCGGCGGAGGCCGGCGTCGGGTCCGCTCCGGGCGAGTGCTTCGAGGAGCCAGCCAAGCGCGAGCGCACCGGACAGATTGATAAGCAGGGTGGGAAGCGGCCACGCCCCTGGCGCCGGAAGGGCCATGCCGAAACCGTAGCGGCTCAAAGCCCCGAGGATTCCGCCGGCCGCGACGAGCAGAACGAACCGCCCGTGAAGATGGAGCGGGCGGTGCGGTTGCCGGTCCGGTTGCGCCGCCTGGGTTTTGGCTCCGTGCGGCGCGGTGCTGCTTTCCTTCATTGATCCCTGCTTGGGTCGTGACGGCCCAAGGGAACCATGAGCACTGGGCAGTTTTGGCGATGTGCCAGATGCAAGGCTACCGATCCGGTGACTAGTCCTTCAAACCTCGGACCGAGGCCATGTTCCTTGGTTCCCACGACGATCATGGAAGCGTTGATACCCGCCGCATATCGGCCTAGCGACCGGGCAGGCTCGCCGGCGAGCGTCACGAAGGTCCACTGCACACCCGTTCCGTCGAGTTGATCCGCGATGCGGGATCGGAGGGACTCGGTGATGGCCGCGGCGTCGTCGTCGATGCCGTCGGGGTCGATCGCTTGGGCTGTGAGATGCCCGTCCCGGTCCCCTGCCGCCGGAAAGCTCGTGACATCGGCGAAGGCCAGGACCAAGTGCAATCCGGCACTGAGCGCTACTTCGGCGGCTTTCTCAACTACCGCGACCGGCTGGTGCGGGAGCACCCCTGCCAGCACCGGCCCTGTCAAGCGGGCCGGGCTGACCTTGTCCAGCGGCATATCCTCGCCACGCGGGTTGCTCATGGGCCCTCCAAATGTCCGGATGGTCAGGATGCGGGTTCCTCATCTTGCTCCAGTATGGACTTCTACGACTGGCGTTGTCCCAAGCGCTACGCGAGAATGTCGATATGTGCGGTCGGTTCAGTGTCGGTTTCGAAGCAGACTATCTCTCGAGGAAGCTCGGTGCCGTGCTGCGCGGTGATACCGACTATCCCTCGCCAACGCTCCAGATCAACCCGACTGACCCCGTGGTCTTTGTGCGGGGACGCGCCGGGGACGATTCGCTCGGACGCGAGCTCGCGGCCGGGCGCTGGGGCTTGGTTCCGACCTTCTCCAAGTCCTTCGATTCGAAGGTACCCACGTGGAATGCACGCTCGGAAACAGCTGGGTCAATCCCCGCGTTCAGGGCTTCCCTGCCGAAGTGGCGGGCGGTCGTCCCTGCCTCTGCCTACTACGAGTGGAAGAAGTCGGGCCCCGGCCGCAAGGATCCCAAGCAGCGCTACATCGTCGAGCCACAGGACGAGCTGATTACCTTCGCCGGATTGTTTGCGCCATGGCGCGACGAGAGCATCGAGGACAAGTCCGCACCCGGCGCGTGGCGTTTGTCCTGCTCGATCCTGACCATGGATTCCCCTCCCGAAGGCGTTCACGAAAGACTGCACAATCTGCATGACCGGATCCCGGTGCCGATCTCCGCGGACATGATCGACGATTGGATCGACCCCAAGGAAACCAGGGGCCAGGCCCTGTTGGACGCCGTGCTGGGCGAGGCGTATGGCTTGGCGTCGGCATGGACGATGAGGCCCGTGGAACTCATGGACGACAACACCAAGCTGGTGGACGTCGCAAACCCGGCTGCCTGACTCAACGCTCTCTGCGCTCAACGCTCGTAGCGCAGCTCGGCCCTCACGTCCGTGTCCTTTAGCCACGTCATTCTGGTGGCCGATCCGAAGGGATTCGGCCACCACTGCACCAGGACCTTGCCCTCCGACGTCCGGGTGACCATGGCCGGAACATATTGGAGGTACTTCGGCCAAACGAGCTTGGCGATCACGGGCACCCTTGAGACGGTTGACAGCGGTTCCGTTTGGCGCGGAGGCGGGGCGCCGACTGAATTCAACGGCGCGGGATATTCGGGCTGGTCAGGCATGCCCGAATACTACTGCGAGGCCTCGACAATATGGAGGTTGTTCCCGGCCGTGCGGCGGCCACTCCCCCTGCTTCGGGGAAGTGGCCGCCACTCGCTGGAACCGCGCTAAAGCCGGGTGTCGAACGAATCGCAGAACACGTTCTCATTGAACGTTCCCTGGAATTCGGACTTCCCCTGGATTTTCTGGATCGTAGCCCGGATGGCCTCGCGGGTCCCTGCATGGGCGTTGATGGCCGTCTTGACCATTGGCACATCGATCAAGTGGTTCGGCTGGTTCAGGGAGACGAACACCGTGGGAACTTCCGTGACGTACCAAGGGATTTCCGCCGCCATGGGACTGGACCACTTGATACGGATCGCAGCCTCTTGGGCAAAACCCTTGACATTGGCAAAGACGAACGCGGCATCGTACTTTTCCGCGTAGTCACCCGTGGCCTCGTCCGAGATGACGGTCATGAAGTTCACGCCCGACTCCCCCGCAGCTTCGCGTTGCTCCGCCGTCTTGAAGAGGTGGACCTCGAAACCGGCGATTTCAAGTTCTTCCTTGACCGTATCCAGGTAGGCCAACGGATCTGCCCGGGTGAAATCGGAACCGCCGGAGATCCCGTATAGGCGGATGCGCTTATGCGTTTCCGGTGTGATCGGCAGGTTGCCGGCAGTGTCCTTGATCAACGTGACGGTCTTGTCGGCGATTTCGGCGGCGACGGCGAGGTGCGCCTCGCTGCCGATCAGCCGCAGGGCCTCAGGCGACGGCGCCAGTTCTTCCGGCAGTTTCTTGTGCAGCCCCAGGCTGGCCTTCAACCCCAAAATCCGGCGCAGCGCGTCATGCAGGCGCTGATCGCTGACCACGCCTGATTTGTAGCCGTCCAACATGTACTGGAAGTCCTCCGCCGGGTTGCGGAAGAACAGGAACATGTCGCACCCGGCGGCGATGGTGGCCGGGACCAGGTCCTTGCGCTTCTTGGCCTGGGTGAGGCCGACCATTTGGGATGCATCGGTGAGGATCAGTCCGTTGAAGCCGAGTTCGCCACGGAGCAAGTCCTGGAGAAGCTCCGGAGCGAGGGTGGCGGGCAGGATGTCCCTGTCTTCCGTCCCCGGACGGAAATGCCGCGTGAGCTCTGGCGCCCCGATGTGTCCGACCATGATCGACTGGATCCCGTGGCCGATCATTTCCCGGTAAACGTGCCCGTAGCTGGAATTCCACTCCGCGTACCCGAGCGTGTTGTACGAAGTGACCACGTGCTGGTCGCGTTCGTCCACGCCGTCGCCCGGGAAATGCTTGATGGCACAGACAGTGGCCGATTCGCTGATGCCGTCGAAGTACTCCTTGGCGCGCTCCACGACGATGTCCGGAGTGTTGCCGAACGCCCGGGTTGAGATGACCGTATTGCGCCAGTTGTAGTGGATGTCCACGATCGGCGCGAAGGCCCAGTTGCAGCCCAAAGCCGCGGTTTCCACACCGGCCACCTGGCCCATTTTCCGCGCGATGGACTTGTCCGGGTGTGAACCGGCCTGAAGGTGGGTCGACACGAAAGTTCCGTCGTCGCAGCTTCCTGCTCCGCCCATTTCCGGGTTGGAGGCCACCAAAAGCGGGATGCGCGTTTTGGATTGGGCATAACGGATGTGCTGCTGGACAGCGGCGGACGGACCCGGCCTGTACCGCATTCCGCCAACGTGATAGTTCTCCAGCACACCGTCGAGGTACTCCGGGGAGTAATCGTTGTTGTGGTTGATGAAGAGCTGCCCGATTTTTTCCTCAAGGCTCATGCCACGGATGGTGGCATCCACCCACGCAACAGCCTCGTCGTCGAGGTTGAACGGCGCCGACTGGAGGTCGACGTCGAACTGCCGCGCCGGAGTGCCCGCGATACCGGCGCTGCCGGCCGCCGGAGCTTTGGAACCCGCGACGGCGGCAATCCCCGCCAACGCCTCCGAGACCACCTCGCTGACCGGTGCGGCGATGTCGACGACGAACCCGGCCTCGTCGGCGTCGAGCGGTTCCAGGGTGGCGAGCTGCGAATCAAGGAGGGCGGGCGGCATGAAGTGGCCGGAACGCCCTTCTGTCCGTTCCCTGAGTACCTCTTTGCTGCCGTGCAGGTGCAGGAAAACGGTGTCCGGGGCTTTCTCGCGGATGGCGTCCCGATAGCTGCGCCGGAGGGCGGAGCACGCGAGAACCAGCCCGCCGTTGCCGGCGTTGGCGAGTTCGGTGCCCACGGTCGCGAGCCAGGGCCAGCGGTCCTCATCAGTCAGGGGCGTGCCCGCAGCCATCTTGGCAACGTTTTCCACCGGGTGGAGCGAATCGCCGTCGAGAAACGGAACTCCCAGCGCCCGGGCGACGAGGTCTCCGATGGTGGTCTTGCCGCAATCGGAGACGCCCATCACCACGATGCGCCGCGGCTGTTCCGCGGCTGCGCCGGGGTCGCCAGCCACGGCGATGTTCCTACCAGTCATGGACGGTGCCGTCCACGAGGCGGTTGTAGGGCAGGTAGGCCTGCTGGTACGGGAAGGAGTTGGCGGCTTCTTCGTTGAATTCGACGCCGAGGCCCGGCTTGTCGCCGGGGTGCAGGTAGCCGTCGGTGAAGGTCATGGACTGCTCGAAGACCGTGTTGGTCTTGTCCGAGTGCTGCATGTATTCCTGGATGCCGTAGTTGTGGATGGCCAGGCCCACGTGAAGCTGTGCGGCGAAACCGACCGGCGAAATGTCAGTGGGGCCGTGGAAACCGGACTTGATCTGGTACTGCGCGGCGAAGTCCATGACCTTCTTCAGCGGCGAGATCCCGCCGAAGTGCGTTGACGCGGCCCGGACGTAGTCGATCAGCTGTTCCTTGATGAGGGTCTGGAAGTCGTAAACAGTGTTGAAGATTTCACCGATGGCCAGCGGCGTGGTGGTGTGCTGGCGGACCAGGCGCAACCCCTCCTGGTTTTCGGCCGGGGTGCAGTCTTCGAGCCAGAACAGGTCGTACGGTTCCAGGGCCTTGCCGAGCTTGGCTGCCTGGATGGGGGTCATGCGGTGGTGGCCGTCGTGCAGCAGCGGGATTTCCGGGCCGAATTCGTTGCGCACCGCTTCGAAGACGGTGGGCAGGTGGCGCAGGTAGGCGCGGGTGTCCCAGTCTTCTTCCTGCGGAAACGCACCGCGGCCGGCTGGCTCGTAGTCGTAGCGCTCGCCCGAGGCCTGAGCCTGCGCGGCCACGCCGTAGACGGCCTTGATGCCCGGGATCGCGGTTTGGATGCGGATCGACTTGTAACCGAGTTCCAGGTGCTCGCGGACCGAGTCGAACAAGGAAGGGATGTCCGCGCCCGAGGCGTGCCCGTACGCGCGAAGCCCGTTGCGGGAGGCGCCGCCCAGGAGCTGGTACACCGGCAGTCCGGCCACCTTGCCCTTGATGTCCCACAGGGCCATGTCGACGGCGGCGATGGCGGCCATGGTAACCGGGCCGCGGCGCCAGTACGAAGAGCGGTACAGGAACTGCCAGGTGTCCTCGATACGGTGCGGGTCTTTGCCGATCAGCAGCTGCGCGACGTGTTCCTTCAAGTACGCGGCCACTGCGAGTTCACGGCCGTTCAGGGTCGCGTCGCCGATGCCGGTCACGCCGTCCTCGGTAGTGATCCGCAAGGTCACGAAGTTCCGGGTGGGGCTGGTCACGAAGACTTCAGCGGCAATGATTTTCACAGCTGGTCCTTTCAGGGTTGCTGATCGAGGGCTGGACTGGCCCGGATGCGACGAGCACCACAGGGCGGGTAAAGACGATCTTAGGATGGATGACAATTATTGGCAACCGGTTGCTGTATTATTTCGTGGAGATTTTTTCTGGCCCGGCGGTTTCCCGAGCGGTTTCCCCGGCCGTCTACGAGGCAAGTTCCGAGGCTGCCCGCTCGACGGGAGTCGCGGACTCGGCCTCCGCGCCAAATGGCTCTGAGCCGGATGCTTCCAGGGCGCGACGGGCCTTGATTTCGCCCAGGATCTGGGCATGGAACGCGTCGGTCAACTTGTACTTGGCCATAACGACGATCGCGAGGACGGTCATGATGGCGGGCAGCGCACCTGCGGCAAACTGGATGGCTTGCAGGGACTCGGCGCTGTGCGTGGTGCCGGACTTATAACCGCCGGCAGCGAGAGCATATGCGGCAAGGGCGCCGCCGACGGCTTGGCCCGTCTTACGGGTGAAGGAGAACAGTGCGTAGGTGATGCCTTCAGTCCGGACACCGGTTTTCCATTCGCCGTACTCCACAGTGTCTGCTTCCAAGGCCCACACCACGATGTTGACGGCCATCACGCCAAGCATGCTCAGGAGCAGACCCGCGAATCCAACCCAGACGAGGGTGGCCGGAGCGAAGAAGACGATTGCGCCGCCGATGATAGCGAGGAAACCGGCAGCCACGTAGATGGTCTTCTTGCCGAAGTTTCGGACCAACCTCGGCATGAGCGGAGCGAGGGCAAAGGTCACCACAAGCTGGACGATGGAGAGGACAGCGTAAAGATCCAGCCTGCCGAGGACGTCGCGCAAGTAGTACAGCTGCACCGAAGACAGTGCCATGTAGCCGGTCAGGAAGAGGAAGGAGCTGAGGCACAGCATGAGCAGGGGACGGTTTGTCTTGAGCGTCGCCATGCTTTGCTTGAAGGAAACTTTGGGTACCGCACGGTGCACCCGCTCCTTGGCGGTCAGGAACGTGAAGAAGTACAGAGCCGCGCCGATCGCGACGAAGGCCAGAGTAATGATGGTGAACGTGGACTGCAGGTTGGCGCCGGGCTTGATCAGCGGAGCTACGAAGATGCCCAACGCGGAACTGACCAAAAGGGCGCCGACCATGCGGGCGGATCCGAGCTTGGCTCGCTCCCCCGGCTCCTGGGTCATCGCGCCCGCTAGCGAACCGTACGGGATGTTGACCAGCGAGTAGGCCAGGCCCAGCGCCGCATATGTCACGTAGGCATAGAGCAACATCCCTGTTTCGCCGACCTGTGGAATGGAGAAGGCCGCGACACTCAAAAGCAGCAATGGGATGGAGCCGAACATGATGAACGGGCGGAATTTTCCGAAGCGCTTGCTGTAGGCGCGGTCAACCAATCGTCCGGCGAAGACATCGGCGAAAGCGTCGAAGATCCTGACCGTAAGCAACAGGGTGCCGGCGGCCGCCGCGGATATGCCCGCGACGTCGGTGTAGTAGACAAGCAGGAACATGGTGGCGGTAGTGAAGGCAAGGTTGTTGGCGGCGTCGCCAGCCCCATAGCCTAGGATGCTGAGTTTGCTGAGCTTATTCATTGCGGGCTCCTTTACCCTTGCCGGTACCCCATGCCCCGGCTTGCGATGATGGAAAAGCTTCGGCCGACTAGGCCAGAAATTGTTGAAGCTTGATGTAATTCTAGTCACCCTGGCAATCATTCGGCAAGCGGTTGCCAAATGTTTCCATAGAAACTTTCCAACTTCTGAACACATTCAAGATGTGAGCGAGCGATGCCGAAAAGGCCGTCAAAGATGAGCGAGCGTCAGGGGAAAGTGCCACATATCCGAGCGAGCGTCAGTTCCGGCAAACGCCCGCTCACATATGACCCGACTCCGGCGAACGCGCGCTCACATATGACCCGTCTCCGGCGAACGCCCGCTCACATATACCGGGCCAACGACGACGGCGCCCGTCGCCTTCACGGGGAAGGCAACGGGCGCCGTTGAAAGTGCCTGTCGGATTAGCTGAGGTTGCCGGCAGCCGCGAAGGACTCGGCCAAACCCTCAACGAGGTCCACGATCGCCCTGTCTTCAACCAAGTCCGGATCCACGAGGCCGAGCAAAGCCTCGAGCCGGGCACGGCCAGTGAGGAGGTTCGCGGCGGCGATCCCTGCCGCCTGCGGGTCCTGGAGACCTGTTGCCGTGGCAGTGTAGGCGGTCCAGGCCGCGATCATCCGCGCAGCGGCCTGGCCGCTGCGGCCGGCTGCGCGCTCGGCGCGGAGCACAGGCACTGCCCGCATGCGCAGCTTGGTGCTGCCGTCCATGGCGATCTGGGCCAGGTGGTGGGCGATCCGGGAGTTCCCGAAGCGTTCCAGCAGGGCGGCCCGGTACTCGGGGATTCGCAAGTCCTCACCAGGCAGGTTGGAGGCGGCCTCGTCCCAAAAGTCCTCCACGGCCCGTCGGCAGGAATCATCAGCGAGGGCTTCGGCCACTGTCTTGTGTCCACGCAGCTGCCCGGCATAGGCGAGCAGCGAGTGGGCGCCATTGAGGAGCCACAGCTTGCGGTTCTCGTACGGCTCGATCTCGTCCACGAAAACGGCACCCGCGTCCTCCCAGTGCGGTCGCCCAACGGGAAAGTCCCCGCTCAGGACCCAGTTGAGGAACGGCTCGGCGACCACGGGCGATTCGTCGCGGTATCCGCAGGCGGAAGCGACGGCGTCGATGTCGGCGTCCGTGGTCCGCGGCGTGATGCGGTCAACGGAAGTACTGACGAAACTGACATTGGCGTCGATCCAGGCGGCGAGCCCGGCGTCGAAGGCCTTGGCCATCCCCATCACGGCGCTTCTGGCGACGGTCCCGTTGTTGGAGAGATTGTCGCAGCAGACGACGGCGAGTGGGCCGGCGTCGGCATCACGGCGCGCGGCGAGGCCCACCACCAGGCGGCCCAGCGGCGTCGTCGGCTTGCCGGAAGCAGAAGCATCAGCGAGCACGGCGAGGTCCGCGACGACGTCGGGCGCTTGGCTGTCCAGCTTGCCGTCGGCCCCAAGCCGGTAGGCGGCTTCGGTGATGGTGAGCGTGATGAGCGAGGTCAGCGGCGCCGAGACAAGCTCGACAAAACGCTCGACGTCGGCACCGTCAACAGCTTCGACGATGCTGCCGATGACTTCGAAGGAATCACCGGCGTCCGAACGCTCCACCACCGTGTACAAGCCGTCCTGGGCGGCCAGGACCTCCGCGGCATCCGGGCGGCGGCCCGTGAAGGAGGCAATGCCCCACTCGGCCGCGTCGCCTGCATGCTGGGTGTACCACGCCTGGTGGGAGCGGTGGAAGGCCCCCAGTCCCATGTGCACAATGCGTACCGGGGCCTTGGCGATGGGCCTGACGGAGCGGCTCAAGCGGGGAAGCTCCGCAGTTCGCTCGGGTTCGTTGCTCACAGCTTGAAGACCCTTCGGGGTGAGGAGTCGACGACGTCGACGATGATTTCGTGGGCTCGGTCCTCGCTGACACGATGTTCGGCGACGAGGCGCGCAAGGAAGGATGCTTCGATCCGGCGGGAAGCGTCGTGCCGGGCCGGGATCGAGCAGAACGCGCGGGTGTCGTCGATGAACCCCGATGACCGGGAGAAGCCGGTGGTCTCGGTGACGGCGGAGCGGAACCGCAGCATGGCGTCCGGTGCATCGAGGAACCACCAGGGAGCGCCGAGGTACACGGAGGGGTAGAACCCTGCCAGGGGCGCCAGCTCGCGGGAAAACACGGTCTCGTCGAGGGTGAACAGCACCAAGTGGAAGTCCTTGGCCGTGCCGAAGTCCTGGAGCAGGGGGCGGATGGCTTCGGTGTAGTTGGTGGCGAACGGGATGTCGTGTCCAGTGTCCGCTCCGTAGGCCGCGAAGGTGGGCTGGTGGTGGTTGCGGAAGGAACCCGGGTGGATGGTCATGACCAAACCGTCTTCCACCGACATCCTGGCCATCTGGTACATCATGTGGGCTTCGAACGTGTTGCGGTCCTCGGCCGTGGCCTTGCCTGCGCGCGCCAGTTCGAAGATCCGCTCGGCTTCGGCCCGGTCCAGCTTGAGCGTCGCCGGGGTGAGGACGCCGTGGTCCGCGGAGACCGCGCCGTGGTCCACGAAATAACGACGGCGGTTTTCCAGGGCTTTGATGTAGCCGGTGTAGCCGCTAGCGCCGTCGGCGGCGGAATCGACAAGCCGCTCGACGTTGGCACCCCATGCCGGGTGCGCGATGTTCAGGTAGGCATCCGGACGGAAGGTCGGCAGCACGCGGCCGTTGAAGGAGGGGTCCTCGGCAATCGCCTTGTGGCTGGCGAGACTGTCCAGGGGATCGTCCGTGGTGGCCAGGACCTCGATGTTGAAGTCCTTGAAGAGTTGGCGGGGACGGAAATCGGGCTCCACGAGCTTGGCGGCAATGGCGTCATAGCTGGCATCTGCGGACATCTCGCCAAGGTCCGCGCCGAGCTTGAACACGCTGTCGAACTGCGTGCGCAGCCAGTACCCAGACGCCGTGCCTTCGAAGAGGGGCCACGCCTGGACGAACGTCCGCCAGATCTCCCGCGATTCGGACGCGTTGGCGCCTCCCGAGAGCAACTTGTCCATGGGGACTCCGCTGGCGTGGATCAGCCTGGTGACGTAGTGGTCCGGGCTGACCAGGAGCGCGGCCGGATCGGGGAACGGCGTGTTGTGCTCGATGACGGCGGCGTCAACGTGGCCGTGCGGAGAGATGATGGGCAGGTCCTGGACGCGCTCCAGTAGGGAGCGCGCAATGCTGCGCGTCCCGGGATCCGCGGGCAGGAGCCGGTCAGGATTGGCTGCGATCGACTGTGACATAGGTCAATTTTCGGCCGGAAGAATCAATCTGTCAACCGGTTGCCAACTATTGCCACCGCGTTGCATCTTCCACCGAAGATCACTTGAAACTACGCGATCAGCCGCCCGCTGGAACCGCGCACCACGAGCTCCGTGTCCACCCGGACGGCTTCCGCGGGCCCTTCCTGGCCTAGCAACATGTCCAGCAGGAGGGCGGCAGCGCGGGAACCGCACTCCCCCAGCGGCGACCTCACGGTGGTAAGCGCCGGCGTCGTGAAGTCTGCCCCGAAGATGTCGTCGAAGCCTACGATGCTGATCTGGTCCGGAACGTGCATGCCGGCGGCCTGGAGCTCCTGCATGAGGCCTATGGCAAGGAGATCGTTGTAGGTGATTACCGCCGTCGCGCCGCTCGCCAGGACGTCGCGCGCTACTTGGCGGCCGCCGTCGACCGTTGGCTTGGACGATTCCAAGCGGACGGCTCCCAACTTGTACCAATCGCAGGCAGCTTGGACGCCTTCCCAGCGGCGGCGCGACATCCAGGACTGCGGCGGCCCCGCAACATAGGCGAGCTGCTGGTGGCCGTTGGCGGCTAGGCTCCGCACGGCCTGGCCAATCCCCTTGTTGACGTCCGGGACTACGCACGGCACGCCCTCTATTTCGCGATTGATCACGACTACCGGCTTGTCCGCAGCCAAAGCCCGGATCTTTTCGTCGTCCATGCGGGGGCTCGCCAGTATGAGGCCGTCCACCGTGCCCAACATCCTGCGGGCCGCAATCAGTTCGGTTTCAGGCGACTCCGCAGACTCGGCCAACACCAGGGTGTAGTCCCGGGCCGACCCGGTGGTTTCCGCACCGCGGATAATGTCGAAGAACGTCGGGTTGGTGATATCCGCGACGATCAGTCCGATCGTCTGGGTACGGCCGGTGGGAAGCGCCCGGGCGAAGGGGTTCACCTGGTAATTCAGCTGCTCGGCGGCATCCTCGATGATTTTCTGGGTCTTGGCACTGACCCTGCCCGGTTTGCTCAGCGCGCGCGAAACCGTGGAAGGGTTGACTCCCGCGAGCCTCGCGATGTCGTAGATGGTGGGCGAGGATTTCTCCCCGCGTCCGCGCTTGGCGGGGGAAGTTACTGCTCCGGAGTTCGTCGCTTCAGTCACGGCTCAATCGTAATCTGGCTTGGCAACAAAAGCAGGACGGTTGCCAAACCACTCGGCCGGCGACCGCCCTGCTTAAGTGCCCTACTCACGCGCCCTGCGAGCTAGGAGCGCTCGGCGAACTTGCCTTCTTCGCTGATGCGCTTGTTGAGCTCGCGCATGTACTCCTCCTCGTCGAAGTCCAGGGAGACTTCCTTGCCGGTCCAGCTCGACAGGTGGATGGCGTTGGCCAGGCGGACGCCTTTGATGCCGTCCGAGCCGGGTGCCAACAACGGAGTGCCGTCGAGGATGTTGGCCGCGAAGTTCTCCAGGACGCCGGCGTGTTGGCCGCCCCAGGCCGACTCGAACTCGATCACCTCGGTGGTGTAGTAGTCCTCGGCTTTCAATTCGCCCATGAAGAGCTTGCGGACATCGTCCATGTCCATGCCGTCGCTGAGTTCGCGCTCGGGTTTGACCAGGCGTGTGACCGTGGCGGTCTTGCTGTTTTCCACCACGATCTTGCCCTGGTCACCCAGGATCTCGAAGCGGTCCGTGCCCACAAGGTCGTGCGTGGCCGTGACGAAAACTCCGGTGGCACCGTTGCCGTAATCCACGACGGCGGTGACCTCGTCTTCCACGGCGATGTCCCGGCGGAATCCGTACGCCACCTTGGAGTAGACGGACTTCGGCACGCCGCAGATCCACTGCCACAGGTCGAGCTGGTGGGGTGCCTGGTTGACCAGGACGCCGCCGCCTTCGCCGCCCCACGTAGCGCGCCATTCGCTGGAGTTGTAGTAGCCCTGCGGGCGCCACCAGTTGGTGATGATCCAGTTGGTGCGCCGGATGGCCCCGATCTCGCCGTTGTCTACGATCTCCTTGAGCTTCTTGTACAGGGGGTTGTTGCGCTGGTTGAACATGATCCCGAAGGAAAGCTCGGGCTTGGAAGCCGCGAACTCATTGAGCCGCTTGACTTGCTTGGTGTAGACACCAGCGGGCTTCTCGACGAGGGCGTGGATGTTGCGCTTGAGCGATTCGATGCCCATTTCCGGGTGCAGGTAGTGGGGCACGCACGTGACGATCGCATCGACGTCGCCGCTTTCCAGCATCGCGATGTAGTCGTCGTAGAACGGCGCACCTGGGTACAGGGAGGCTGCCAGTTCCTTCTTTGCAGGATCGGTGTCGCAGATAGCGCCGATCACCATGTTCGGAACCAATCCGTCAGTGATGAACTTGGCGTACGTGCCGCCCTGCTGGCCTAGGCCGATGATGCCAAGGCGTACTTTCTTGCTCATGAGTAGATCTCCGTTGTAGTGGGATTAGAAGAGGTCGGCGTGACCCATGGCCACCAGGTTGTCGTATGAAGTCTGCAGGGCTTCCCACACCGTTCGGCCATAGAGCTCGTCCTGCTCCACGAGCAAGTACTCCGCGCCGGCAGCCTGGGCCGCGTGAATGATGGACGGGAAGTCAAGGTTGCCTTCGCCCACTTCGGCAAACTGGACCACGTTCTTGAACTCGGCCATGAAGCCCGCGAGGTCCCCCGTTTCCAGGAGCCCGAAGGCCGATTCCGGCAACTCCCCTATCCGGTAGTCCTTCAGGTGCACCATGGCCGTGCGTCCGGCGTATTTGGCCAGGGTCCGGACGGGATCCAGGCCGCCGCGCTGCACCCAGTGCACGTCGATCTCCATGCCCATGGCCGGGGAGTTTTCGGCGATGATGTCCAGCATGTATGTGCCGTCGAACTTCGCGAACTCGATGTGGTGGTTGTGGTAGTACAAGCCGATGCCGTGTTCCCGGAGGTTTTCGGCGTATTCGTTGGCTTGTTTCGCGAAGTCCACCACGGCGTCGATCGACTTCATCGCCGGGAAGGGCATCATGCCAATCCGCAGGAGGTGGGTGTTGAGCCGCTTTGCGTCGTCAACGATCTTGTCGAAGTGGTCCTTGAGCGAGTCGCCGGGCATGCCCTTGGGCGTCTCCATGGCGACCGAAAGCGCCGCGATGTCCATGCCGAGTTCGCTCCGGGAGCGGTCCAGTTCGGCAACGTTTTCCGGCGTCATCGGGATCTGCGAAATCTCGACGGCGTTGTACCCTATCGCACTGACCTTGCGGAGCGTTTCAAACGCCCCGTCTTCGGCAAAACTGCCCTTCAGCATCATTGCCTGTACGCCGATTTTTGCCACTTTTGTCCTCCGTTGGTTCCGGGCCTTTATGGGCCGCGTGGTTAGCCCACTTGCCCGGAAATGTCCGGGTAGCTTTGGGCGTAGATGTCTTTGACGATCCTGAGTGATTTTTCGGCTTCCGCGGGGCTGATCCAGAAGGGAGCAGGATCCCCGAGCTTGGCATAGAAATCCTTGATCAGGAGTTCGTGGGATACGCCCCAATACGCGCGCCCACCCGATTCCAAGGCACGTTCCGCGATGGTTTCCACGGTGCCGTCGGCATAGCTGACAACAAGGTCGCCCCGGAGGCTGAGCGTGGCCTTTTCGGTCACGATGTCCAGCGTCACCGGTGCGTTGGTGGCATTGGCCAAGGTGGCGTAGAAGACGCTGGTGGCACCGTTTGCGTGCCCGGCGATGAATTCCGCCGTATCCTCCACCTCGATCACGCCGCCAAGCGAGCGCGTGGAGGCGTGGCCCTCCACCTTGGTCACGTCGCCTACCAGCCACTGGAGCAGGTCCACCGTGTGGATGGCCTGGTTCATCATGAGGCCGCCGCCTCCTTCGGCCCAGGTACCGCGCCACGGCCTGTCACGGTAGTACTCGGCCGTCCGGTGCCACATCACGGTTGCCGAGGCGCCGAGAACCTGGCCCAGCCCGCCGTCGTCGAGCAGTCTCCGCATGGCCTGGGACGTCGCGTTGTAGCGGTTCTGGAAACATACGGCGATCTTTGCGGTGCTCCGTTCAGCCGCCTCGACCAGCCGTCGCCCCTCTTCAAGGGTGTGGGCGAGCGGCTTCTCGACGATCACGCTGACTCCGCGCTCAAGGCACTCCGCGGCCAGCGAAGCATGCAGGTGGTGCGGAGTGCAGATATGCACGACGTCGGGCCTCACCGATTCGAGCATCTCCAGGTAGTCCTCGTAACCCGGCACACCGTAGGCGGCCGTTGCCGCCTGGAGGCGACCGGCGTCGGTGTCGCAGACCGCCACGAGTTCAACGTCGTCCATTTTGGCGATTGCTCCGAGGTGCACACTCGATACATCGCCGCAACCGATGACTGCTGCTGTAGGCATTCTTCTCCCTCGAAAGATGTTTTCCTTTGAACCTACAGGCCCTCAGGCGAGGGCAACACCGTTCTTGGCTGCGAGTGCCGCAAAGGCGCGCGCTGCGGCGCCGAAGGCGACGGGTCCGGAGAATCCGCCCAATTCGTGTGTGCTTGCAAGGTGGGGTTCGAGCGAAACGAAGCCGGCAAAGCCATCGGCCTTGAGCGCGGCAATAGTGGCGTCCAATTCGCCGTCGCCTTCGCCTGCAGGCACCACTTCACCTGTCCCGCTGATTGCATCCTTGATCTGGAAGTACTCCAAGTAGGGGCGCAGCACCGCATAAGCCTCGGTGTACGGCTTGACGCCCACCTGGACAAAGTTGGCGCTGTCCCAGGCAACGCGCAGCGCGGGTGAATCGACAGTCTCCATGATGTCCAGGACGCGCTCGGGCGTGTCGCCGTAGATGCCCTTTTCGTTTTCGTGCAGGAGGACGACGCCGGACGCTGCCGCCTCGTTGCTAAGTGCGGTCAGGCGCTCCATGACTGAGTCGCGGATGTCCTCCGGGCTCTGCCCTTCGGCCCGGTAGAAGGAGAAGATGCGGATGTATTTGGTGTCGAGCACCTTGGCCACCGAAATGATCTGGCGCAGCCGGGCGAGCTCATGTTCCACCGGAACACCGACGTCAACCTTGCCGATGGGGCTCGCGACCGCGGAAACCTTCAGGCCCTTCGCGTCCAGGATCGCCTTGAGCCGCCCGACCTCTTCCGGTTCGAGCTCCGAAACGTTGGTGCCCCACGCGCTGCGCACTTCGATATGGCCGGCACCGAGCGCCAGCAGGACTGCGGCCTGGACGGCGGGATCGGGATCCACTTCGTCGCCGAAACCGGACAGGCTCCACACGGCATTGGTTTCAGTCACGGAATTCTCCTTTGGATCCGTTCGCCCGAATGGCGACAAATGGCACCAAATCGTAGTTCACGGGCATGCGTTCGCCTCGAGTCTAGCCACCTTGGTGTCGGATTGACAACCGATTGCCAAATATTGGCAACTTGTGGATGCGCATCGGCCGGACTAAAAACGGGACGCCTGGTTTGTTTTCCGGAAGCAGTGTCCGTATCCCCTCAAGCTTTCCTGGTGTCGGGCTTCACCGGGCCTTGCCGCTTCTGTCCGAGATCGTACAACGCCCCGAATGAGCCGTCGTCAGGCCTGCGCCCCCGGGGCCCGGCCGCCAGGAGATCCACTGCGATTCCCTATGGCACTGAGGCCCACGTGCTGCCAAGATGGGCTCCATGGACCCTCTGGACATGGCGACGACCCCTCTGTCCGAACCCGTTGTGCTGGTTGTCATGGGTGTTTCCGGCTCAGGGAAATCCACGGTTGCCGCACTCCTGGCGGGGCGGCTTGGCTGGGCCTTCGAGGAAGGGGATGCCTTGCATCCCCAAACAAACATCGACAAGATGGCAGCGGGGCATCCGCTGACGGATGAGGACAGATATCCCTGGCTGGAGAAGGTCGCCG
Organism: Arthrobacter sp. FW306-1B-F12A; assembly: GCF_058781865.1. Lineage (NCBI taxonomy): Bacteria > Bacillati > Actinomycetota > Actinomycetes > Micrococcales > Micrococcaceae > Arthrobacter > Arthrobacter sp. FW306-1B-F12A. Next base: position 26,881 of record NZ_JBYSXD010000014.1, on the reverse strand, counting down.
AGTGGGTCGACCAGAGGCTGGATCACGGGGAAAACGGCGTCATCACGTGTTCGGCGCTCAAACGGTCCTATCGAAGCATTATTAATCGCCGAGGTTCAGGCGTCGTCTTCGTTTTTCTGTCCGGGACGCCCGAGACTATCAGCGCACGGCTGGCCGAACGCCACGGCCATTTCATGCCCGCCAGTATGTTGGGGAGTCAGTTCGCGGATCTTGAAGAGCTGTCTCCGGGTGAGCCCGGAATCCGGATCGACGTTGGCCCGGCTCCAGGAGTGATTGCCCAACAAATCATGGACAAGTTCGGCCTGCGGCCGAGCGGAACAGGACGAGAACCATGAACGGAATCTCCATCCTCAGCAGGCCCCTCGCCGGGGTAGCCACGGACGCCACTACGGATGCGATGCATCAACCTTGGACCGGCCACGACACCCAAGTACTTGTTGTGGCGGCCATCGGCATCGCGATAGTCGTCTTGCTGATCGTCTGGGCAAAGATGCATGCTTTCCTGGCATTGAGCATCGGCGCCCTCTTCGTCGGCATTGCTTCGGGCATTTCCTTGGACAAGGTGACAACCTCCTACGAAAATGGCGTCGGCGGCGTGCTGGGCTACGTGGGTGTGCTCATCGCCTTGGGAGCCATGCTGGGCAAGCTGCTGGCTGATTCCGGCGGCGCGGACAAGATCGTGGACACGCTCCTCCATGGCCGGCCTGCAACGCTGCCCTGGAAGATGGCGCTCATCGCCGGCATCATCGGCATACCCATGTTCTTCGAGATCGGGCTCGTGCTGCTCATTCCCGTGGTGATGCTCGCTGTGCACCGCTCCAAGGGCCCGGCAATGCGTCTTGGCATTCCGGCCTTGGCCGGTTTGTCGGTCCTCCACGGTTTCATCCCGCCGCACCCGGGCCCGTTGGCCGCGATCGGCATCCTGCACGCCAATGTCGGTGTGACCCTCGCGTTTGGACTACTCATAGCCATTCCGACCGTGATCATCGCTGGTCCCCTCTTTGGTCGTCTCGCCGCACGGATCGTGCCGATCGGAGCCGCAGGCGCTGGCCTCGCCGTTACCGTTGGAGCCGGCGAGAACGCCGAGACGGCCAGATCGCAAGGCCCCGGCGCGAAGGCCGCCAGTTCGCGCGGCGACGCGCCCGTCGGCAAGGCGCAGGATCCACAAGCAACGCGCAGCCCGTCCTTTGGCTGGACCTTGGTGACCCTGCTGTCACCGTTGGTGCTCATGCTGATCAAAGCCGGGGCAGACATTTGGATGGACAAGAACGCGCCGCTCCGGCCTCTGCTGGACTTCATCGGCGACCCGGTCTTTGCCCTGCTCGTGGCGGTGCTTTTGGCAATGGTGACTTTCGGTACGAGGGTCGGCTTCTCAGCCTCCATTCTGACGAAGAAGATCGGCGAGAGCCTGTTGCCGATCGTCGGGGTCATGCTTATCGTCGGCGCGGGCGGCGGCTTCAAACAAGTACTCGTCGACGGCGGCACCGGAACCGCGATCGCCAAGATCGCGGTCGCTGCCAGCCTGTCGGCACTGGTGCTGGGTTGGATCATCGCAGTTCTGATTCGTCTTGCCACCGGCTCGGCGACTGTTGCCACAGTGACGGCCGCAGGAATCATCGCACCGCTGGCAACCGGCTTGTCCCCGGCTCAGCTGGCGCTGGTTGTGCTCGCCATCGGTGCCGGATCGCTGTTCTTCTCCCATGTCAATGACGCCGGCTTCTGGCTGGTCAAGGAATACTTCGGACTGACGGTAGGCCAGACGATCAAGACCTGGTCAGTCATGGAAACGATAATTTCCGTCGTCGGATTCGGATTCACGCTGCTGCTATCCGTTTTCGTCTAGTCAGGACCGGCACAACGAAGGCTCTCCGAACCTGCGATTCCGCAGTTCGGAGGGCCTTCGCTTCGTCCCGCCGCCGCGATCTGCTCTAGAGGGAGGCACGCGCCTCATCGGCGTTCAAAAGCCTTCCACCAAGCCCGCCATTCTGGTGAAGATCGCCTCGCATCAACTCGAGCCTGCCGGCCGCCTCGATTCCGCCGGCTTTGACCGGGTCAAAGCCAGCGACACGAATGAGCCGCTCCACCGTTTCGGCCGCAGCGTCGTCGTCGGTTGCGTAAAACAGAACTGCCCGCCCGGATGGCCGGTTGGCTGCCGAACCCAGCGCGTCGGCACCCAATGTGCCGAAGGCCTTCACGAAATGCGCGCCATCAGGGAGAAGGTCTGCCACGATCGATGCTGCTGATTGGCCCTCCGGCAGCGTCGTGGTGTAGCCGCCGTGGCCATCAGGCCCGATCGGGTTGGTCGGGTCGATGACGACCTTGCCGACCAGGGCGTCTGACAGTTGGGAGATGAGTTCCTTCTCGGTGTCCAGCCACACGGCCATCACGACAGCTTCAGCCTGTGACACGGCATCGCCGACGCTCGCCGAACTCGCCAATGCACCGAGCTCAGCGGCCAACGATTCAGCATGGGATTGATCGCGGGCCGCCAAGACCACCGGCTCGCCGCCTTGAACAAGATGGCGGGCGACACTGGACCCGATGTTGCCGGTTCCAATAATTGCAGTTGTCACGTCAACCTCCAGATCATGGTTATCGAGAATTCCCCTGTTCTGATCGTACGCGCGGCGCAAATTGCCAACCATAGGCTGCTTGTCTGCGAGATGAGTCGGCACCGCCTGCTGTTCTCACCGGGCGGGGATCCGACGTCGGTCAGCTGCGGGCCTACGGCGTCTCGGGCACGTCTGCGGGCCGGACGCTGCGCCGGATAATGCCCAGCTGCTCGAGCTGGGCCGACATCCCTGCACCGTCCGGAGAGTAAATCCAGGGAATCCCCGGCGTGGGCTGAGCCGCGGACTTTGACCGCCCGCCTGCGAGCACCGCTTCCCCGACGGAAAGCTGGCGGATCGCGATTGCCCTGACGTTCTGCGGATGGCGTTGGGCGAACTCGGCGTAGATCGCTTCGTCGTGCTGTCCGTCGTCACCTACCAGCAACCACTTGATGCCGGGGAACTCCGCCGCGAGACGTTCCAACGAACTCCTCTTGTGCTCCTGTCCGCTGCGGAACCAGTGGTCCGGGGTGGGACCCCAGTCGGTCAGGAGCTTGGGACCGGCGGGATATAAATTGCGGGACAGGAAGCGTGACAGTGTCGGAGCGACGTTCCACGCTCCGGTCGACAGGTACACCACGGGGGCCGACGGCGCCGTCCTCACGATCCGCTCATACAGCACAGCCATGCCCGGCGTCGGGGTCCTCGCGTGTTCGTCGAGTACGAAGGTGTTCCAGGCGGCTAGGAATGGACGGGGCAGCGCCGTGACCATCACGGTATCGTCAATGTCGGAGACGACACCGAAGTCTGCGTCGTCCGCGACGATTTGCACAGGGGCTTCCACGATCCTGGATCCGCCGGATTGCACGGTGATCATATGCCAGCCGACGTCGAGGGCTGCCGGGATTTGGGCGTCGACGACACCTCCGCGGTCGGCTTCGACGTCGTGGTCGATGCCCGCAATCGTCACCCGCACGGTGGCATGTGCCACGGGCGCGCTCGTGAAATTGCGCCAACCGCGCATGCCATCTTTCAGCGGTTTGAGCTTACCTGCCTGGGTGCCGCTCCCGCCGTCCCGTGGTTCACTGCGGACAATGCGCGCCAAAACCCGGACCCATGAGGTGGTGCCGTAACCGGTGTAAGGGATGACGGTCTCCACCCGACCGCGCCGGATCGCGAGACGCGTCTGGAACCTGAGCCAGGCATCGTCGATCCTCAGGGCCAGGTGGCGGCCTGCGCCGCTCGACGACGTCGGGCCCACGCTCTCAACGCTGTTGGACAGAGCGCGCGGCTTCACAGGGAGGGGACACATGCGTCCAGTCTGACATGGCGCTCCCCAAGCCTACGCACGGGCCGTGCCGGCCAATCCGCTGGTTTGCGCACACGGAGCCGGGCCGCCGACCTGGATCCCTGCCCGTACACCGTGCCAGCCGCGCGCCGGACCCTTTCTCCCAACGTGAATCCGCCGTAAAGTCCCCGGTAGGCTCCGTCCTGGACCGTGCAAACGAACACTTGGAGGTTTTTCTCATGTCGCGCATCATGCGGTTCGACCACGTCGGCGTCACTGTTCAGGACCTCGACCACGTGGCGGCGTTCTTCGTGGGACTCGGGCTCGAGATCGAGGGCCGGACCTTTGTGGAGGGCGAGTTCATTGATACGGTCACAGCGATCCCGGACTCCCGCACCGAGATCGTCATGTTGCGGACACCAGGCGGAGGAACCGGGGTGGAGCTATCCAGCTTCGTCAGGCCAGATCCGCAGCCGGGATCGCCCGCCGCCATGGCCAACGAACTTGGGCTGCGCAGCTTGTCTTTCGAAGTCGACGATCTTCAAGCGAGGGTCGACCGGTTGGCTTCGGAGGGGTACGGGTTGGTCGGTGGCATCGGCCAGTACGAGGGAGCCTGGCGCATGGCGTACGTTCGAGGTCCAGAGGGGATCATTGTGTCCCTGGCTGAGCGGATGAGCTAAGGATCGGCACGAGCAAGGCCCTCCCACCCAACGTTTCCGCAGGTCAAAGGGCCTTCACTGTGGAGCTAAGGAGATTCGAACTCCTGACCTCTTCTTAGGGGAGGGCATATTTCGTTGTCTTCCAAGGGTTGCCCTCTCCAAACGCGCGAATGCTGCATCTTCGTCTTCGGCGCCGTCCTTCCGACGCAGATCGTCTACCCCCGATGGACCCCTCAGTGGCTCGGATCCGAGGACCACGAGTATCATGGCCAAAAGTTCACCAAATTCACCCGGATACCCAAATTCACCAAATTCACCCAAATTCACCTGAGGAACGTGGCGTGCTCAACATGGACAACCCGTTCCGGCCTACGGCCGGAGCCACCCCACCGGAAGTCATCGGCCGCTCCGGACTCCTGGATGAATTCGAATATGGCCTTCAGCTCGGTTCCGGAGCCCCTGGACTCCTGTCCATCTTCACCGGTGCCCGCGGCATCGGCAAGACGGTCATGCTGGGAGCTGCCCATGACCTTGCCCAGGAGCACGGATGGGCAGTGGTGGCCGAGACCGCGACCGGAACCTTCATGGGTCGGATCGGCGAAAAGATGCGCCGAATCATCCAGGAGCTTGACGACCAACCCGAATCCCGCCGTCGTATCACAGGGATTTCGATTGCCGGGTTCAGTGTCACGTCCCAACTTTCGCCCGAACGCCAGGTGGACTGGTGGGAACTGGGGGAAACACTCCTGAAGCTTCTCGACGAACGCGGGACCGGGCTCCTCATCACCGTCGACGAGATCCATGCCGCCGACCGAGCCGAACTGGCCCAGCTGGCGGCCAACGTCCAGCACTTCATCCAAGACCGGCTGCCCATCGCACTGATCTTTGCAGGCCTTCCCTCTGCCGTATCGGATCTCCTGAACGAGGGCGTGGCAACATTCCTTGGCAGAGCCGACAAGATCGATCTCCATGCCGCCGCGGTACGCGATGTCGAGACATCCTTCACGGAAACCTTCGCCGCCGCCGGGATCACCATCGACCCGGACCTGGTGCACAAGGCAGCGACAACCACCGGAGGCTACCCCTTCCTCATCCAACTGGTCGGCTACTTCCTCTGGCGCGAGGCCGAGAATAACAACGGCGGCCTCTCCTCCGCCGCCGTCGACCGGGCAATTGCCGCCGCCATCCGACGCAACGAACGCGTCGTCATTGAAGCCGCCCTCGCCGCGGCATCCGCCAAAGACCAGGAGATCCTGCACGCAATGGCCATCGACGATGGACCCTCCACGGCCGGGGACATCGTCCGGCGGACCGGTTCACGGCCCACTCTCGTGGCCAAATACCGGACCAGACTCCTCGCCGCAGGCCTCATCGAATCAACCGGCCACGGAAAAACCGACTTCGCCATCCCCGGACTGCGGGAATACCTCCGCAAAAATCAGCCACACTGACCGCTGCCGGTCGGCGACGGACCTCCTCCACCCACCCGGCAGAGACTTCCAGCAAGCGGGGCTCAGACCCGCTCGAGTTTGCGGAGGCGCTCTCCCGCAAACGGCATGACCGAGAGCGTTAAACAGGTTCTCGCTGTGGTGCCGGGGCCGGGAGGATATGGCCGTGTGGTTGGCCCAATTTTTGGCACAAGAAAGGTCCTCCCACCCAACGTTTCCGCAGGTCAAAGGGCCTTCACTGTGGAGCTAAGGAGATTCGAACTCCTGACCTCTTCGATGCGAACGAAGCGCTCTACCAACTGAGCTATAGCCCCTGGTCAACTGTGCATTGCCAGTGTCCCTAGGCTACAAACTATCTTCGCGCTTTGCCAACCACGACTCGAACGTGTCAGTCCCGGTCCGCTGGCTTGGCACCAAATTCAGTCCGTTCCGAAGATATTTGCCCATCGCTCCGGGCAACGGCACCTCTACGATCCGTCCAGAACGCCCGGTCGCCTTGAGCCAGATCTCAGCGAGTTCACGCATGGTCCGGATGTCCGGTCCGCCGATGGTTCGTGTCCGGTGTCGCTCAGCGGAAGGTTCCCCCATGGCCTCGGCAAGCAACTCCGACGCCACGTCCAAAGGCGAAATCGTTTGAAAGCGGGCACCCTTGAAGACCGGGATGAGGCGAATTTTCGCCGCGGCCTGGAAAACCGCCGTCACGAGGCTGTGGAACTGGGTGGCCCGCACAACAACCGTCTCAAGCGCAGAATTCGCGTAGACCCGTTCTTTGTCTGCCTTGGAGACATAAAACGCCGCGTTGCTCTGGTCGCAGTTGATGATCGAGAGGACAACAGCCTTGCGGACACCGGCACCGGAGGCCGCAGCGAGCAGGCGCGCGCCGCCGTCGGCGAAATTCTTGAGGGCTTTCCCGAACTGCCCTTCCAAGCAATCGATCACGACGTCGGCCCCGTGCAGGGCTTCTGCCAGCCCGGCCCCTGTGGTGACGTCAGCCTGAAAGTAGCGGGCGCCGTCGTGATGGGCTGGCGACGTGCCCGACGGCGGGCGGCGGCTCAGCACCGTCACGTCGAGTCCGGCGTCGAGCGCCAAGCGGACGACTTCACGGCCCACCTGTCCCGTGCCACCTGCGACGCAGACAGTAGTCAAGGGAGGCTATGCCCGGCGGCGCTGCAAAACGTCGTCGAGGTTGCTGAGGGCACTCTGGGGCTTGCCGTGCTGTACCTGGACCGACGGACCCGCGGACGGCGCGCTGGCCGGCTTCAACGTCGGCTTGCCGAGCGGCTTGGGGGCCTCAGGCAAGTCGAGGGGTTCGGGCGCCGGTCGAGGCGCCTTGGCGGCGTCGACGTATGTTGGTTTGGGTACGTCCACCGGCCGCCATTCAGACTCTTTGGATTCCGCCGTAAACCGGACTGTGTTGTCGCCCGCGGCGACGGCAACGTTAAGGGCGGCCTGACGGAGCTCGACGGCGGTCAGTCGGGTGGCCTCACGGGCGTGGGCTTCGGCGTCGAAGATCTTGGTCGCAGGCCGGTCCGACGCCGGCGCACTTTCTCGGGGGCTCTCGACCGCGGGACCCATTGCATTACGGAAGGCCCTGTTCATCTTCGCCCGGCGGTCCCTGATGGCGAGCCGGCGAAGTAGGAAAACGGTCCCGACCACACCGACGATGGATGCCAGCGGCAGCCAACCCGAAACGAGGCCAAGAATGCGAAGAACGCCTGAAACGGCCGCCGTGAGCAGCAGGAGGAGACCGCCGAGTGCAAGGGCGCAGCGCCCGTATCTGACTTTGAAGACCGCCGCATCCGATGCAGCATCACGCCGTTCGCCGGCGCCGGCCGATACCTCGGGCAATGCGGTTGCGGTGCTCTGCATGGTTTCCATTGCTTTCTCCTGCCGAGGGGTGATTGACAGAACCACCCCGGCTTGCAGTTCATGAGCGTCTTCGTCGATGACATCTGCCGGGATGTCACCGGCCATTTGGACGTGGTTGTGACGATTCCGCAGTATGTATGGCGCAACCCAAACAATCCACAGCGCGACAGCAATGACCAATATCACCGAGCTGCTGAGAGGGAAGTCCACAATCAAAACCGTAGAAGGAAATACGCAGAGGCCGCCGCATTGCCCACGGTGTGTCGTCGGAGAGTCGGCAAATCAATGGATTTACCGGCTCTCATCCACTGGGCCGACTAGTTGGCTCCGCGTCTCAGCCAAGCGGCCAGCAAACCGCCGGGGACCTCTTCCGAGGTCAACGCAAAGCTTCGGTGGTCAGCCCATTCCCCGTTGATGTGGAGGAAACGCTCACGGCGGCCTTCGTCACGGAATCCCAGCTTCTCAACGACGCGTAGGCTCGGCCCGTTCTCGGGCCTGATGTTGATCTCCATCCGGTGCAGGCCCAGAGCCTCAAAGCAATGGTCGGTGGCCATGGCAACCGCGGTGGGAGCTATTCCGCGGCCGGCCCGCGCCTGGTCGACCCAATAACCAAGCGTGGCCGTCATCGCCGACCCCCACATTATCGAGGAGACCGTGAGCTGCCCGACGATCCTGGGCTCGGGGAACCCGGGAATGCGCTCCGTGATCACGAACGGAAGGGCACTCGCTTGCCGAGCCTGCGAGTTGAGGGAAGCCACCATCTGCCGATAATTCGGCAGGCGACCGCCAGGGGCCGGGTTGGAGGCTTCCCAAGGCGCCAGCCAATCACTGTTGCGTGAGCGGACCTCGGTCCATTCCTTCTTGTCCCGGTAGTGAATGGGACGCAAGATGAGGTCGCCACTCTCCAGCGTCACCGGCCAAATGGCCGATCCCCACACGATGAGCTACTTGCTGAGGCCGGCGGCGAAGCCGGGCAACCACTCACGCAGACCGGGACCGAGATCTTCGCTGTCGCACGCCAGCTGGACGCAGGCTTTGAGGTAGCTCAGCTTGTCCCCGGTGTCGTATCGACGGCCACGGAAGACCACTCCATACACGCCGCGGCCTTCGCCCTCCTCGGCGGCCAGGACCTGGAGGGCATCCGTCAGTTGGATTTCCCCGCCGCGTCCCGGCTCGGTGTGCTCAAGGACGTCAAATACGGCGGGGTGAAGCACGTAGCGGCCAATCACGGCCAGGTTTGATGGAGCTTCATCTGCGGCTGGCTTTTCCACAAGCTGCTTGATCCGGACGTAGCCGTCTTCGCCGATATCCTCGATGTCAGCGCAGCCATAGGAACTGATCTGGGAGGGCTCCACCTCAATGAGGGCTACGACGGATCCGCCGGTCTTCTGCTGGACCTCAATCATGTCGCTGAGGAGAGTGTCCCGGGCGTCGATCAGATCGTCACCGAGAAGAACCGCGAACGGTTCATAGCCGACGTGCTGCTTGGCACGCAGCACCGCATGGCCCAAGCCCTTCGGGTCGCCTTGGCGAACATAGTGGATGTCGCCCAGGCCGCTCGTGGCCTGTACAGCGTCCAACTTTGTGAGGTCTCCCTTGGCCTCAAGGGTCGCTTCAAGAGCCGGGACACGGTCAAAGTGGTCTTCCAATGCGCGTTTGTTGCGTCCCGTGATCATCAGGATGTCGTTGAGGCCGACGCCCACGGCTTCCTCAACCACGTATTGGATGGCCGGCTTATCGACCACCGGCAGCATTTCCTTGGGCATGGCCTTTGTAGCCGGCAGGAATCTGGTACCGAGCCCCGCAACGGGGATCACGGCCTTGCGGACGGCGCAGCTATTGGAAGTCACCGGACTAATCTAACGGAAGGAGCTGGACATTGGGCAAAAGAGTCCCGGGGCGCACAGCGGTGAAGCTCCCTTTCCTGCCCATCCCCGGGCCGCACAGCAGCAAGAACTGGAGCAAAGATGACTTTGAAGGACGATATCCGCCGGGACAACCGCAAGCGCAGGCTCACCTTGACCGCGCAACAGCGTGCTGACGCTGGAACGGGGATTGCCCGCCATGGCCTCCTGTGGGCGGATGCGGTTACCCAAGGGAATCCGTCGACTTTCGCGGCTTATGTCGGCGTGGCTGCCGAGCCGCCGACAATGCCCTTGCTCGCTGCGCTCCACGCCGCCGGGCACCGGGTCCTCCTTCCCGTCTGTGAACCGGAACGGCGTCTGAGCTGGGTCTATTGGACACCGGAAACGTCTTTTGTCCGCTCGAACTACGCCCCGATTGACGAGCCCGTGGGCGAACGATTCGACAGTGGCGTCATCAAGGATGCGGCTGGAATCTTCCTTCCGGCCACCGCGGTCGATGAAAGCGGAAACCGTATCGGGCAAGGGGGCGGTTACTACGACCGGCTCCTCGACAAGCTCGACGCCGACGGGCAGCGTCCGCCGACTGTCGCCGTCGTATATGACCACGAAGTGCTGCCCGCGGGGACGATCCCCGCACAATCATTCGACAAGCCGGTGGCCGAGGCACTTACCCCTTACCGGGTTGTACGCCTGGTTGCGGCGGCTTGACCGAGTTTGAGGTCTGTCTACTCCGCCACATTCCGTAGTAGCGGCCTCGACTCCGGATGATAGAATTGGCACTCAGGCCCTGCGACTGCTAATGGACGGAACAATCCGCCTTGGCAGCACAGGACCTGCAGTTCGTCCCGGAGGAGGATCACCAGTGCCCACATATGCCTATGCCTGCAAAGACTGCGGACATGCCTTTGACATCGTTCAGGCTTTCACGGACAGCTCGCTGTCCGACTGCCCTGAATGCCAAGGGTCGTTGCGTAAGAAGTTCAACAGCGTGGGCGTCGTCTTCAAGGGATCGGGCTTCTACCGCACCGACTCCCGGGATTCCAAGGGAAGCACCGTTTCGGCCGCTCCCGCCGCACCAGCTGCGTCTCCGGCTCCGGCGTCGGTTCCGGCGGCTGCCGCGAGCTGATAGCGTTTCCGGCTGCCCCCGGTTTTCCACATAGCACGACGTTTCCACATAACTCAACGTTTCCACATAGCTCAATAGGGCCCTGCCACGGGACCTGCGTGCCCCGTTAGCGTGGCACCATGCCAAAAATCCCGAACGTATCCCCGGGCCCTGTGCCTGCCGGATCTTCGTCGCTCCCGCGCGATAGGATCCCGTCGCCGATGAGCATGGCCCGTACGCGTCGCCTTCAGGTTCTTCCTTTCAGGGCGGGCGGGCGCCTCGGCGCTCCCACGCGACAATCCGGGCATCGACGCTTCGCTGGCTGGCTAAACCACAACCGCCGCCTCGTGGTGGCCCTTCTGCTATGCGTGGCCGCCGGGATCGCGGTCCACCAGCTGACTCCCCCTTCGGAGCAGCGAGTCACGGTCCTGGCCGCCGCGCGGGATCTTCCTGCCGGGTCCACTTTGATGGATTCCGACCTCAAACCCCTCGAAGTCCTTCCAGATGGAGTTCCCGCGGGGGCGCTCTCCCCCAAAACCGGATACGGCGGGAAGCAGCTTGCCTCGCCCCTGCGAAAGGGGCAGATCCCCACGGACGCCCAACTCCTGGGACCGGGCCTGCTCACCGGCACCGCACCCGCGACGGCGGCCGTTCCACTTCGCATGGCCGATCCCGCTTCAATCCAGCTCATCTCGCCGGGCCAGGTGGTCGACGTTGTGCTCACCGCAGCAGATGGGCCTGAAGGGCCCGGCAAGAAATCCGAACTCCTGGCATCTGCGGTCCCGGTCTTGTGGACGTCCGGGCAGGGAGGCAAGGCCACCCAATGGTTGGGCACGAACGAGGCGGACGGCCTTGTGGTTGTCGCCGCCAATCCGCAACAGGCCGAAATCCTCGCCGGAGCTTCCACGCGAGGGAAACTGTTCTTTGTCCTCGTCAATCCCTCTGACAACCGGCAATCCCGAGCCCCGGCCGGATAACCACGAGCAAATGGAGGGTTCAGCCCCAGTGCGGGGGCCTTTGCTCCTTCAGCCAGGCGTCGTGGTCATAGCCAGGCTCATCGCCCCAACGGCGTGGATCATCCTCGGAGGCTTTCTTGGGGAGAATACTCTCTCCTGCCGGCTTCCGCTCCGGTGCGGGCTTCACTTTTGTTTTCTCCTGCCCGTCCAACTCCGCGTCAGGGCCCAGCGCATCGGCACTGGTGTCCGCAGCGCGCTTGGATTGAGTGCTTTTGCTTTCCGCCATTGCGCTTCCTTAGGGGATCGCCGGTCCCGAGCCAGTGCCTTGCGTACCGCGGGGGCCTTGCATACCATCAGGCCCGGCCGTGGCCTGGTCCGCCTGACTGTTCAGTTCCAATTGTTCAACATCAACATCCAGGAATCCATCCTGGACGGCACCATACGAGGGTGCCGTCGGCTTCTCCAGCCCCAGATAGGAACCGATGCGGTCGGCGCAGGACGAAGGATCCGTGAATACTTCAATGGTCCACAAGGACATGTAACGCCAACCCAGGCGTTCCAGAAGTTGGGGCCGGAGCCTGCTGCGCTCCCTGACGCTCATGCGGCGGTATCGTTCCGTGCCATCCGATTCAATGGCCACCGGGGTGGGCATTTCGGTGTCATCGCGACCTATGGTGTGCACGGGATCGGCTGCCGCGGCAATGTCCAAGGCTCCATCGTAGTGGTGCCACACCCGGGCTCCGCGTGCACGGAGCCGCTCGCCCAGATCCGCCACCAACGGATCCTCACCGAGCGCCTGCTCGCTGGCAGCAGCCCTGGTGGCGGGCGTCCCCAGGTCCGAATTCCCGGACAATTCACGGTCCAGGAGTTCATGGAAATCAACGGCGCCGTGAGCCAACCTGTCCAGGTCGAGGTCCTCCGGACGGAAGCAGCTCAGGACGTGCAACGACCTCCGGGATCGGGTCATTGCCAAGGCAAACTTGTTTCGCCCGCCTTCTACGGAGAGCGGCCCGAAACTGTGCAGAGCCCGGCCGTGCGGGGTGCGCCCAAAGCCCAGGGAGAAGATGATGTGGTCGCGGACCAGTCCTTGTGCGCGCTCCAAATCCACCACGCGGAAGGACTCCGCACCGGCGTTGAAGAAACCCGACAGCAGCGGATAGTTGGGGAGCTGGAGCCTGATGGCCTCGCCGATCCTTGCGGCATGCCGCAGGCTTGCGGTGACCACGGCGAGCGAGGTCCTTGGCCGCAGACTGGCGTGTTGAAACACCAGGTCAACCACACGGTTCACTTCCGCGGCGACCGATTCGACACCTTCGTGATCCGCCCCGGGAAGGCCAGTACCATCCGGGATGTACTCAACTACCACCGAGCGGTCCAACCCGGTTACGGACTGCCCGTCCGGCAGCCGGCGAAGGCCACCGTTGTAGTAGTTCTTGCTCAACTGCAGCACGAGATCTTCGTCGACCGCGCGATACACCCAGTTCAACTGCCAGGTGGGCAGGACCCGGGCCAGGGCATTGAATGCACTGTCCACGGTGTCTTGGCTTGCGGCTCCGGCCATGGGTGGCTCCACGGCGACGCTGAAAGTGCGGGCATTGGCGATCTTCGCGTCGCCAAAGGCAACCACTTGCTGGGCCCGGGCAATGGCCGGCAGGACGGCCTGCAACGATGTGCTCTCGGCATCGAGAATCACCACCGCGTCGAATTTTTGTTCTGCGGGCAAGAGGCTCGTCAGCAGGTACGGACTGATGGACCACACCGGAACCAAGCGGGACACAAGGGCGGGCGCCTGGGCACTGAGCGCGGACAGGGTAACGCGGCCGTCTTTGATCAGGTTCCGCAGGAGCTCCGATTGGCGGGGGTGTTCGGCGATTCCAGCCCGCCACATTTCGGCAAGTTTCCACCGCAGGCGCGCGGCCCCGCTGGCAATGTGCGCGTGGTCCGCCAGGCGGTACTCCGCTTCGAGGCGGCGAAGGGAATCGCCGTCGGACATCGCGAGGTAGTCGTCACCGCTGATCATCGCTTCCAGGGCGGACTGCCACCAGGCGAGGTCCAGTTCCGCGGCAACAGATTCGGCAGGCACTTCGCGTTCAGCCAGGTCAGCAAGAAGCTCGGCGAGTCCGTGCTCGCGCATGTTCTCGACCAGAAGCGTGCGCTCCGGGAGTGTCTCCAAAGTGCCGGTGTCCGCCACAAGGCGCTCAAGCCGCTCCATGAGATCCTCGTAGCGCGTCGCGTGGAGGTCGCCGCCAGCCGCGGTGTGTTGGAGGCAATCGCCCAAGCGGCGGAGATCCCGGTCCAGTTCGCGGTAGCTCGCGCCGAGGTCGGCAAGTCCGGAGGGCACTGCCGGATGGCGCTGGGTGGTCGCGTACTGGGCCCACAGTGCCCGCTGTTCCTGAACGAGCGCCAAGGAGCTGTGCAGATCCGCAATGTGGACACCGGGGCGGACATATTCCTTTGCCACACGACGCAAGCGGGAGCGCTGCATCGAGGGCATCTCGACTCCCCGCTCACGGCGCCAAGCGGAGGTAGCGGTGGCCGAAATCAGGTCGTGGACCGGCCGGTCAAAAATATCCGGGGTGAACTTGTCCAGGCTCTCCCGGACCGCCATCAAGAGTTCAAGCTGCGCGCCCCATTCGGCGAAGTTCGCCCCAAGCCGGATTTCGGAGTGCTCCGCAACCTGGTTCATCCGTTCACGCAACCGGGGAAGTTGTTCGGCGGCACTGCTGGCCAGTTGCTGGGCTTCCTCGGTCTCCTTGCGCGTGACCAGGCGGGCCCCGTACCAAGGGCTCGACGTCGATTCACGGCTGAAGCTGCCAAGCTCCGCAGCGCGGCGCAGTCTCTCGGCCAACTCGGCCCGGTCTTTGATATTGTCCAACACGCTGCGCTTCAAGCGCACCGTCGTAGCGGGGGCAGGGTGGATCGAGGTGAGCTCCGCGAGCGACTGCATTGCCTGGTAGGGCGAGCACCCCCAGCGCTGCCGTACGTTGTGCAAAGAGGCGACGTGGTCCATGAGTGCATGGCGGTGCTCGGTCAAGGTCTTGTGGAGATTCGCGAGTTGCGGCTCCAGCGACTTCTCGTTGCGGATAATCGCGCTGACCAGTTGACCCTTGAGCTGCTGGGGCGTGGCACCGTTGCCTGGCCTGAACAGCATCGATTCAAGGCCAAGGGCTTCAAAATGGCCGGCCAGGCCGTTGAGGCTCGCCCGCCGGTCGCCCACCACAAGCACCGACTTCCCCTCGTTGACGAGGGCACCGATGGCGTTGATCGCGGTTTGGGTCTGGCCGCTGCCTGGTGGGGTGCTCACCACCAGCGAGTCCCCTGCCCGGACGGCATCCACGACGTACTGCTGATCCGAGTCCGCGTCCAGGAGCAGCGATTCTTCGGCGGGGTCGCGCTCGTCGAGGTTCGGGAACCGTCCGGACTTGATGGGTTCGGGTTCCACATCGCCGCCGTTGGCGGCTTCAAACAGGGAGGCAACGACGCTGCTGTTCTCGTTGATCCAGGGGTCGTCCAAGTTCCCGGACAGATCCGCCAACGTCGTGATGAGGAGATTGGGGGTTACTTCGGCACCGTGGATCGGTTGTACCAGTGTGGCAAGACGGTCGAGGACCGGCAGCGGGTCAAGGCGCGCGGTGTTGTAGGCCATGCGGCTCACGGCGTTGACGTCAAAGACGATTCCATGGACGGTCTTCAAATGCCGGACCAACGCGGGGTTGATGCCTGCTTGCTCGGTCAGTTGCAGCTCGTAGTCGTCTTCGCCCGGCCGCGCCGTGAGTGAGATGGCTGCCAACATGACGGGGGCGGAGACTCGTTGGGGTTTCCCTCCCACCGCCGACGTCCACACGACCGTGCCGCAGGAGAGATAGCCGGCGTCGATTCCCCGGTCATTTCCCAGTTCGAAAATCTTTGAGCGAAGGTTCCTGGCTGCACGCGCGGCAACAAGATACTGCTGGCGATCCCGGATCAAGGTGGAAAGACGGGTCCGACGTCCGGCGAGGAGCTGTGCCAGGCCTGAGGGGTGGCCGTTGCTTAGGTCTATCGACCCTTCCGGCGTCTTGACGAAGCGCAGCATGGTGTCCGCGCCAGTCACGGGCTTGAGCCCCGACAGCCATTTCCGAAGCTCTATGGAGCTCTCTTCGTGGCTTTGACCTACTGACACCGCTGCCTTCTTTTCTGTTATAGCTCGAGACGACTTGGACCAAATCGGCATACTTTCGAGGGTAGCGGGAATCGACCGGCAGTCCGCACCGCAACACTGGTGGAAAGGCAAATTGGCGCTGATTTCAGGGGAAAAACAAAGTGACCGGCCCCTGGAACAGAGGCCGGTCACTCAGAATGCTATTCCCACTCGATGGTTCCCGGCGGCTTGCTGGTGACATCAAGTACCACGCGGTTGACGCCATCAACCTCGTTGGTGATCCTGTTGGAGATCCTGGCGAGGAGGTCATACGGAAGCCTCGACCAGTCGGCGGTCATGGCGTCCTCGGACGAAACCGGACGCAGCACGATCGGGTGTCCGTAGGTGCGGCCGTCGCCCTGCACGCCAACGCTGCGGACGTCGGCCAGCAGCACGACAGGCATCTGCCAGACGTCATTGTCGAGTCCGGCCGCCGTGAGTTCAGCCCGCGCAATCGCGTCCGCCTTGCGAAGGAGGTCGAGCCGTTCCTTGGTCACGTCGCCGACGATGCGGATACCGAGGCCGGGTCCGGGGAACGGCTGGCGTCCGACGATCTCCTGCGGCAAGCCGAGCTGCGCGCCCACGGCACGAACCTCGTCCTTGAACAGCGCGCGGAGCGGTTCAACGAGTTCGAACTGCAGGTCCTCGGGAAGGCCGCCCACGTTGTGGTGGCTCTTGATATTCGCGGCACCTTCGCCGCCGCCCGATTCGACGACGTCCGGGTACAGGGTGCCCTGGACGAGGAACTTGATGCTCTCGCCTTCGGACGCAGCCTCGGCGATGATGGCCCGCTCTGCTTCCTCGAACGCACGAATGAACTCGCGGCCGATGATCTTGCGCTTGGTTTCGGGATCGCTGACCCCGGCCAGGGCGGACAGGAAACGCTCCTGCTCGTTGGCGACGTAGAGTTTGACGCCGGTAGCAGCAACGAAGTCACGCTCGACCTGTTCGGCTTCGCCTTCGCGCAGCAAGCCATGGTCCACGAAGACGCAGGTCAGCTGATCGCCAACGGCGCGCTGCACGAGGGCTGCGGCAACGGCCGAGTCGACGCCGCCGGAGAGGCCGCAGATGACCTTGGAATCGCCGATCTGCCGGCGGATCCGGTCCACCTGCTCGTCCAGGATGTTGCCTGTGGTCCAGTTCGGCTTCAGGCCTGCCCCGTTGAACAGGAAGTTTTCCAGAACCTGCTGGCCGTGGACGGAGTGCTTTACTTCCGGGTGCCATTGAACGCCGTAGAGATGCTTCTCTTCGTTCGCGAAAGCAGCCACAGGTGCTCCGGCGGTGGTCGCCAGGACCTCGAAGCCTTCAGGAGCCTCGTGAACGGAGTCTCCGTGGCTCATCCAGGTGTTCTGGGAGTCCGGGACACCTGCAAGGATGGAGCGCGCCTCACCGACGGTGGTGGCCTCGGTAGCGCCGTACTCCCGCAGACCGGTCTGAGCGACCTTGCCGCCGAGCGCGTTCGCCATGGCCTGGAAGCCGTAGCAAATACCGAAGACCGGGACGCCGGCCTCGAAAAGGTCCGCGCCAACCCTCGGGGCACCCTCGGCATAAACGCTTGAAGGTCCGCCTGAGAGGATGATCGCTGCCGGGTTCTTGGCCAGAAGCTGCTCGGTGGTGAACGTGTGCGGAACAATTTCCGAGTACACATTCGCTTCACGGACGCGGCGGGCAATCAGCTGCGCGTACTGGGCACCGTAGTCAACAACCAGCACCGGCTTCTGGGAAGTCTGAGCTTCAGAACTGAAGGGTGCGGTGGGAGTAGTCACCGTAACAGCCTACTTTGCCGGGATGCCCCGGTGCACCTTGAAGCCGGTCGTGAAGCCCGGAAATCAGCCCCGGAACCAGTCCGACGTTAGCGATCTCACAGTGACCGCCGCACCACGCCCGTCAGTAGCGCTTGGAGGCCTGCGGATTCGCGGCGAGTTCCATCTCTACCTCAGAGTGGAACTTCTTCTCCACGATGAAGGACATGAGAGGGACGACGCCGCCCAAGGCGAGCAGGACGAGCTTGGTGAACGGCCAGCGCATGAGCGACCACAAGCGGAAATCCGAGATGAGGTACAGCACGTACATCCAACCGTGGACGATCAGGACCCCCACGGAAACGTTGACCCCGCCCAGGACCGCCTTGGACTCGGCGTCGGCGAATCCGAAACCGAAAGGCTGACCGGTGATCGCATCGGTACCGCCGGCGAAGAGATACACGCCGAACACATAGCGCGCGACGAGTTCGGCGCACAGAAGCAACAGCATGGTGCCGGTGAGGTAAGCCATGACTTTGTAGAACTTCAGGGCCGAGCGGATCTGCGCCGTCGTTCCGCCGAAGCGGCGCTTCTTGGCCGCCCTTGGCTTCGCGGCGGATTCTCCGGACTGTTCGGGCTGGATGGCCGGTTTGGGCTCAATCATGGCTTTACCTGTTCTGGCTTGGTAATTGCTGGCAAATCGTCTGACGGGTGTTCGTCGTCGGGCTCTTCCTCGTCGTCTTCAAGGGTGCGCCGGTAGTCATCGGCCACCATGCGCCACCAGATGTAGAGGGCGAATCCTGCAAAGACCACCCATTCCACGGAATAGAAAAGGTTGAGCCAGTTGATCTGTTGGTTGGGTGGTTGGGCCGGGATATTCAAGGGCTTCAGCTGCGCTGGAAGTGCGAGGGTCTTGCCCGCGGATACTTCCGACGTCGCGGCGACGAAGCCGGGATAGCTCGAGACGTCCCACGTGTTGATGAGTTCCGCGACGGAGACCGCAGAGGCGCGTCCCGCTCCGGCGTCGACGTTTGGCACCGGCGCCTCGGACGGCAGGAGCCGTCCGGTCAGTTCAATGGTGCCCGACGGCGGCGGACCGGCTTGGGCGGGATCGGCGACCCAGCCGCGGGCCACGGGGATCCACGTCTTTCCGGTTGCGCCGACGCCGTGGAGGACAGGTGCTCCGTCGACCGCAAACGCGGTCACTACCCAGTACCCTTTTTGCCCTGCGAGCAGCCGGCCCTCCACGAGGACCTGCTTGGTGGGATCGTAACTACCCTTGGCACTGACCATTTGGTCCGACGCCGAACCCGGGAAGAACGTTCCAGGCTGCAATTCCCCGGTAAGCGGCTTGACCTGCTCCACAGCGGGGTCGTCAACCGGGGCGTCGCTCTGGGTGGATCTGCCGAACTGCCACTGGCTGAGCAGCACAAACACCCCGGAGAGCAGGAGCGCAAAGACAAGTCCTGCGATCCAGCGGGGCTTCAGAGCGGTTTTCAACACCCCTTAACCGTACTTCGTCAAGCTGTAGAACAGCTAAACGGGAGGGCCTGCCCCTTCCTCAGTGGTCGAAGAAAACCAAGCTGGAGTTGATCAGTTCGGCGATGACTTCGGGATCGTGGGCGCGCCGGAGGGATTCCCTGAACGATTCCTTGGACAGCGAGCGGGCCAAGGTCGCGAGGACTTCCAGGTGGTCCGAGAATGAGCTGGCGGGCGTAGCGATGAGCAGGACCAACGTGGCCGGTCCGTCGCTGGCGCCGAAGTCCAACGAATGACCGAATTTCGTGACACCAACAGCGATGGAGACCCTGGAGACATACTCGCTGCGGGCATGCGGAAGGCCAATGCCGCCCGGCAGCCCGGTAGCAAGTTGGTGCTCGCGCGAGTTGACGACTTCGAGGAAGCCCTCAAGGTCCGTGATGCGCCCGGCTGCGTACAGCCGTTCCGCGAGCTGGCCCGCGGCATCTGTTTTGTCTACCGCTTCCATCTCAAGGATGACGGTCTCCGGCGTGGTTAGTTCGGCATCATACGGGTCCAGTGGTTCCGCCAAGTCGTTTTCCCTCCAGTGTGGCCAGCCAACCCGGGCCGCTCAGCGGAGGGGAACGATGTCATCGACGCCCATGCGCGCAGCATCGGCCGATTCATCGTCGGGCTGCTGTTGGCTGAGCCGTTCAGCTTCCACCCGGGCCAGGTAGTGCTTGATTTCGCTTTCCCGCTGCGCATCGCTCCAGCCAAGAATTTCTCCCATCAGCTTAGCGACAACAGGGACCGCGGAAACACCTCTGTCCCACGACTCGATCGAGATGCGGGTGCGCCGGGTCAGGACGTCATGGACATGCCGGGCACCCTCATGGGTCGCGGCATAGACGACCTCTGCCGCCAAATAGTCGTCTGCCCCCGGCAGCGGCTCCGCCATCGCCGGGTTGTCCTTGATGATGGCGAGGACTTCCGGGGTCATGGAGCCGTAGCGGTTGAGCAAATGTTCCACCCTGGCAACGTGGACCCCGGCCTCGTCGGCGGTTCTTCCCCGCCTGTTCCACGCGGCTTTGAATCCCTCGGCGCCCAGGAGGGGGATGGTATCGGTGCAGCTCGCCGGCACGCGCTCGTCCATGGCCCGGGTCGCTTCGTCCACCGCGTCCTTCGCCATGACCCGGTACGTGGTGAACTTTCCACCCGCAACCACCACCAAGCCTGGAACCGGGTGCGCCACCACGTGTTCGCGTGAAAGTTTGGCCGTGGAGTCGCTCTCCCCCGCCAGCAGCGGACGCAGTCCGGCGTAGACACCTTCGACATCCTCACGGGTCAAGGGCCGCTTCAAGACACGATTGACGTGTTCAAGAACATAGTCGATGTCCTTGGTAGACGCTGCAGGATGCGCCTTGTCAAGCTTCCAGTCGGTGTCCGTTGTGCCGATGATCCAGTGCCGCCCCCAAGGAATGACGAACAGCACGGATTTTTCAGTTCTCAGGATCAATCCGACCGTGGACTGGAAGCGGTCGCGCGGGACCACAAGGTGGATGCCTTTGGATGCACGGACCTTGAGCTGGCCGCGATCCGTCACCATGGCCTGGGTCTCGTCCGTCCAGACTCCGGTGGCATTGACCACTTGCTTGGCGCGGACTTCGATGATGCTGCCGTCTTCCTGGTTTTCCACCTTGGCGCCGACCACGCGTTCGCCCTCCCGCACGAACGACACCACGCGCATCCTGTTCACGGCATGCGCTCCGTAATGTGCGGCCGTGCGGACGACATTGACCACCAGCCTGGCGTCGTCGACCTGTGCATCGTAGTAGCGGATGGAGCCGACGAAGGCATCGCTCTTGAGGCTGGGTGCTGCCCGCAGTGTTCCGCGCCGGAAGAGGTGTTTGTGCATGGGTACGCCGCGGCTGTGGCCGGAGGTGAGGCCAAGCGTGTCGTAGAGGAAGATGCCGGCACCAACGTAGGGCCGCTCCCAGAAACGCCGGGTCAGCGGATACAGGAACGGAACCGGGCGCACGAGGTGTGGGGCGATTTGCTGGATCAGCAAACCACGTTCCTGGAGGGCCTCCTGGACCAACGCAAAGTCGAGCATTTCCAGGTAACGCAAGCCGCCGTGAATCAGCTTCGAAGACCGTGACGACGTGCCGGAAGCCCAGTCCCGGGCCTCGACAATGCCCACCGACAAACCGCGGGTCACCGCGTCCAGCGCCGCACCGGCCCCCACTACGCCTCCCCCGACGATGAGGATGTCGAGTTCCTTGCCAGGCTCCGTGGTTCCCCTGAGGACTTCGATGGATCTTTCCCGCGCCTCCGGACTCAACGCACCGGTTGATGCATCAATCCTTTGCGAACCATCTGCAACACTGCTCATTGGACGCCTCCCATCGCACAAGCCCGTAGTTCCCCACACTACTTCTTGTCCAGCGGCTTGGGCAGGGTTTTCGCCTGCGCTAAAGCGGCCCGAGCGGGAGCTACTGGCCCGAGTATGGCGAGACGACGACGTCGACCCGCTGGAACTCCTTCAGGTCCGAATAGCCCGTGGTCGCCATGGAGCGGCGGAGCGCGCCGATCAGGTTTGATGTGCCGTTGGTGTGGTGGCCCGGCCCGAAGAGTACTTCTTCGAGGGGACCGACGGTGCCGACGTTGACCCTGTCGCCGCGGGGCAGCTCAAGGTGGTGGGCTTCCTGGCCCCAGTGCCAGCCCTTGCCCGGGGCCTCTTCGGCACGGGCCAAGGCGCTGCCGAGCATGACGGCGTCGGCGCCCATGGCGATGGCTTTGACGATGTCACCCGAAGTACCCATGCCGCCGTCGGCTATCACGTGCACGTAGCGTCCGCCGGATTCATCCATGTAGTCGCGGCGGGCGGCGGCGACGTCGGAAATGGCGGAAGCCATGGGCGAATGGATGCCGAGGGCGCGCCGCGTGGTAGTCGTTGCGCCGCCGCCGAAGCCCACCAGGACGCCGGCCGCTCCGGTACGCATGAGGTGCAAAGCCGGGGTGTAGCCGGCAGCCCCGCCGACGATCACGGGGACGTCGAGCTCATAGATGAACTGCTTGAGGTTCAGGGGCTCATGGTTCTTTGAGACGTGCTCGGCCGAGACCGTGGTGCCCCGGATGACAAAAATGTCGACGCCGGCGGCCACCACTGTCTTGTAGTGTTCCTGGGTGCGCTGCGGTGTCAGCGAGCCGGCCACTGTCACGCCCGATGCGCGGATTTCCGCGAGCCTGGTGGTGATCAGTTCGGGCTGGATGGGGGCCTTGTAGAGCTCCTGCATGCGCCGGGTGACCGTCGGGCTGGCCGTTTCATCCGCAAGGGCAGAGATCTCGTCCAGCACGGACTGGGGATCTTCGTACCGCGTCCACAGGCCCTCGAGGTCCAGAACGCCCAAGCCGCCCAGCCGCCCAAGCGCGATGGCCGTTTCAGGCGACATCGCGGAGTCCATGGGTGCGGCGATCACGGGCATCTCAAACTTGTAGGCATCAATCTGCCATGAGACCGAAACGTCCTTGGGGTCGCGCGTCCGGCGGTTGGGGACGATCGCGATGTCATCCAGGGAGTAGGCACGACGCCCACGCTTGCCACGGCCAATCTCAATCTCGTAAGTCACTGCTCTAGGTTATCCCAGTGCGGCGCGATGTTCCGGCAGGGTGACGCAGACCATGACGACAGGCAATGCCTGATAAATAAGTGAGCCCGCCGCCCCCATAGTGGAGGTGGCGGGCTCGCTTGGAACTGCCTGGGATAGGAATTTACGCCTAGCGGGAACCGTAGTTCGGAGCCTCGACGGTCATCTGGATGTCATGCGGGTGGGACTCCTTGAGTCCGGCCGCAGTGATGCGCACAAACTTACCGCGTGCCTTGAGTTCGGCGATGGTCGGGGCACCCGTGTAGAACATGGTCTGGCGCAGGCCGCCGACCAGCTGGTACGCCACCGAGGAGAGCGGGCCGCGATAGGCGACGCGACCTTCGATGCCTTCCGGGATGAGCTTGTCATCACCGGAAACGTCCGCCTGGAAATAGCGGTCCTTCGAGTAGGACGTGTTCTTGCCACGGGACTGCATGGCCCCCAGGGAACCCATGCCGCGGTAGCTCTTGAACTGCTTGCCGTTCACGAAGATCAGCTCACCCGGCGACTCGTCGCAACCAGCCAGCAATGAGCCGAGCATGACGGTGTCGGCACCGGCCACGAGGGCCTTGCCGATATCGCCCGAGTACTGCAGGCCGCCGTCGGCGATCAGCGGAACACCGGCGGGGATGGCCGCCTTCGAGGACTCGTAGATAGCCGTGATCTGGGGAACGCCCACACCGGCAACAACGCGCGTGGTGCAAATGGAGCCCGGGCCCACGCCCACCTTGATGCCGTCGGCACCGGCGTCGATCAGTGCCTGGGCGCCTTCGCGGGTGGCGGCCTGGCCGCCGATGATGTCAACGTGGGCAGCGACGGGATCCGACTTCAGGCGCGTGATCATGTCCAGGACACCTTGCGAGTGGCCGTTGGCGGTGTCCACGAAAAGTGCGTCGACACCGGCGTCGATCAGGGCCATGGCCCGTTCCCAACCGTCGCCGAAGAAACCGATGGCTGCGCCGACCCGGAGGCGGCCTTCCTCGTCCTTCGTCGCGAGCGGGTACTGCTCGGCCTTGGTGAAGTCCTTGGTGGTGATCAGGCCCTTGAGGCGACCCTGCTCGTCAACGAGGGGCAGCTTCTCGATCTTGTTGGTGGCCAGTTTGTGCGAAGCCTCTTCGCGGCTGATGCCCACGTGGCCCGTGATGAGCGGCATCTTGGTCATGACGTCGCTGACCAGCCTCAGCGGGAAGTCGGACTCCGGCACGAAGCGGGTGTCGCGGTTGGTGACGATACCGAGTAGACGGCCGTCCGTGTCGATCACGGGCAGGCCGGAAACCCGGTAACGCGAACACAGTTCGTCCAGTTCCTGAAGGGTGGCCTCCGGGTGGATGGTCAGGGGGTTGGTGATCATCCCGGACTCGGAGCGCTTGACGCGGTCGACGTGGTCGGCCTGGTCTTCGATGGACAAGTTGCGGTGGATGACGCCAAGGCCACCCTGGCGGGCCATGGCAATGGCCATCCGGGACTCGGTGACAGTGTCCATGGCGGCGGACAGCAGCGGGGTCTGGACCGAAATCCGCTTGGAGATCCGGGAGGAGGTGTCAGCTTCGGACGGAATGACGTTGGTGTGGCCCGGCAGCAGCAGGACGTCGTCATAGGTCAGGCCAACAAAGCCAAAGGGATCGTGTTCGGGCTGGGTCATGAGTGCGCCTCTTACCTTGGTTCTTGGGGGTTGCTCTGGTAGGGGTTGCAGCTGATGACCAGCCCGTCATTACGGGACTGGCCTGTGCAGAAAGGTTCTGAATAAATAGTAGAACCTCGCCGCCGATCCCCATATTCCGCGAGGGCAATGTGAGCAACAGCACCCGGCATCCGCCGCCGAGCCGCTGGACAACCCAACTCTGGCCGCCTAGCTCCACCCGGTCGCGGCCATGAACGCCTTCTCGAAGTATGGGGTCAGGGTCTTCATGTAGGTGGCGGTCACGTGGTTGTCGTCCTTGTAGACAATCACGTTGCCGATCACTGCAGGACAATTCGCATCAGGGCAGAAGTACTTCGAGAGGTCCAGGAATTTCGTGTCGGGCATTGCCGCGGCGACGGCCCCCGTCGGGGAGTCTTCCGAATAGATTTCGGCGCGTTGGGAACCACAGGCAACATACGCGCCGGGGTTCTTCTCAAGGCAAGCGGGAACTGGCTGCGCTGCCCGTGGTGTGTCTCGGAAGGCGACCACTTGGATTCCGGCGTCGTTGAGGGTCTTTACTTCCGTGACCCAGGAAGGATCGAGCCGCTCCGGGACGTTGCTCTGAGCATTGGTGCGCGTACTGGTCGTCACCACAACATCCGGCTTCATCTTCAGGACCTCTGCGAGCGTGGCCTTGTTGAAGTCAACGCATGCCTGCGTAATGTCTGCCGCGGTGTCCTCGCCAAGCGGGCAATATCCCTTCGTGATGGACGTCAGGCTCCAATTGTTCTTTGCGGCCATCGTAAGCAGCGGCGTGTTCAGCACGTGGGCGTGCGAACTGCCTATGACCACCACGGACTTCGTCCCGTTCTTGATCCCGTTGGTGCATCGGTTGACGAACTCCTGCGGGTCCGCGGTCCCTGTGCAGGCGGTCGGGAAAACCGGCCAGTCCCCATCAACGGCGGTCATGCTTGGAACCAAGGGCACTCCTGGATCGGGGGTGTACACGAAGTCCCCGCCCACGGCCGCCGCTCCGGGGTTGCGGGCATCCATGTTTGCAACCAAGGCACGGTTTGTCTGCTCGATCTGCAGGGGCCAACCCGCCAAGGGCAAAATAGCCACGGCCCCTACCGCAACCAGCGAAATCGCGCTTCTGCGCCGGTTGGCCTCGGGCCACTTCCACTCCCGCAACGGCTTCTCGATGAACCTGGTGGTCAGAACAGCCAGGAGGAAGGCACCAACAATGATCACTGTGCCGGACAACCAGCCGGCGTGGGTCTTGCCGGACCAAGCCAGATAGATGACCAACATGGGCCAGTGCCAGAGGTAGAGGGCGTACGAATTGTTTCCCATCCGCACGAGCGGCTTGGAACTGAGGATCCGGTCGATTCCGAACCGGCTCTGGGTCTGGCCCGCCGCGAGGATACAGGCTGCGGCCAGCGTTGGCCACAAGGCCAACCACCCGGGGAAGACCCCCTCGACGTCGAGGATGAGCCCGCAGCTGAGCATCGCCAGGATACCGAGCCAGCCTAAGACGATCCTGGCCGACCTGGGTATTTTGACCGAAGGCAGGAAAAGTGCCAGAAGAGTTCCCAGGGCAAACTCCCACAGCCTGGCCGCCGTCGAGAAGTACGCCGCCGATTGGTCCGAAGCGGTGTAGAGGACCGAATACACCAGGGAAACCAGGAAGACTAATCCAAAGATGTAACGCAGAAGGGGAACGTACGCGAGCCTGAACCTCCTCGCCACCCAGCCAGCGCCCACGAAGATGATCGGCCAGACAATGAAGACCTGTCCTTGGATGGACAGCGACCAGAAATGCTGTAGCGGGCTGGCCAGGCTGTGGTCCGCGGCGTAGTAGTTGACTGCCTGCGACTGCAGCAGGAAGTTCTCAACGTAGAAGAGTGAAGCCCAGCCCTGCTTGATGGTATCGACCCAGCGGGTGGCCGGCATGAAGATGAAAGTGGCGGCCAGCGTTCCAACGATCACCGTCACGGCTGCCGGCAAGAGCCTCCGGAAGTGATGAAGGTAGTGCTTGATCAGCTCCGTCTGCCGCCCGCCGGCATACCGCCGTGTGAACTGCGCCGTCATGAGGAATGCAGAGACCAGGAGGAAAATATCCACCCCGCCGGAGACCCGGCCGAACCAGATGTGGTACGTGACAACCATGAGGACGGCAACAGATCGAAGCCCTTGGATCTCAGGACGGAACGTTGATTTGGGGGCCGATTTCTGCGTCTCGCCGCTAGTTCGCCGTAGCGCAATCGGGCGCGTGGTTGTCAAAGTCTTGCCTCCAGGGTGCTACTCAAACCGTCTACCCTACTGATTCGAAATGTTCGTCGTCAATTGAGACCGCGTTCAACCAACTTCCTATGATCCATTAGGACACAAGGGGCTGGGAGCTTCCGGAGCGTTGTCTGGGTCAATCCTCCATGCCGTTTTCCGGGCAACGCGGGGTCACTTACGGCCCATCCGGCAGCACCTAATGGGCCGTAAG